>NZ_DALZDK010000004.1:0-22153 GCF_031978665.1 Niallia sp.
GTTTTTAAATATAGTCAAGTGTAAAAACTATTTTGTTCCATTGCGCTACAAACACTCGCTTTCCTCTATTGCCCACAGTAGTCGAGTGTTTTCCGCTCCATTCCACTTCGTTTTTAAAGACTATTTCCTAAAAAATATTGTTTTTTAAGAAAAAATGAATTAGTAGGAAATATGGAGCAGCCTGAATACACGTAGACGCCACAGGGAGCTGCGAGAAAGTCCGAGACCCTGCAGGCCAAAGGCAGACCGCGGCTCGGCACTCGCCCCATGGAAAGCGAAGTGTATTCAGGCTGCGGATATTAACACTAACTGTACTAAAACAGCCTTTTATAAAACTAATAAAACCCGAACAATCATTTAAGATTCTTTGATAGTTGTTCGGGTTTATCTATGACAGGAATACTTATGTCCCAGCTTCTTTCTTAACTATTTGGTTCCATCACCAATCATATTGTCTACCTTTTACTAAATAGAAAATATTTTCAGCAATATTTGTAGTGTGATCCGCTGCTCTTTCTAAATAGCGACAAACAAATGTCAATTGAGAAATCTGATGCAGATATTCAGGTTTATTTTTACTAATTTCAAAAAGCTCAATAAACGCTTGTTTGTTTAAACCATCTACCTCATCGTCCATCTCAGCAATTTTCCGAGCCAATTTTGTATCTTCTTCATTATATGCATTTAAGGATAATCGCAGCATTTCATTCGTAATTTCCAACATCCTTTTTACATGTACCATTGGTTTTACCAATTCCTGATTGCCTATTCGAATAGTAGCTTTTGCAATATTGACTGCAAAGTCTGCAATTCTTTCGATATCTGTTGCAATCTTAATGCCAACGATAATTCGTCTTAAATCAATCGCCACAGGTGCCTGTTTCGCAATAAGAAGAATAGCGAAATCGTTAATTTCTTCATACAACCTATCTGCCTTTGCATCATCATCAATAATTTCAAGTGCCATTTCTACATTTTGCGTTTCAAGCGCTTCTAATGATCTTTGTAAAGCTTGAATAGAAAATTCGCCAAGCTCTGTCAATTTCTCCTGTAATTCCTTAAGCCCTGCTTCAAATTTTTCTCTAACTGGCATGATAAAAGTCTCCTTTTTCGGATTTTGCGCTAATATAATTATCCAAATCTTCCTGTGATATAATCTTCGGTTCTTTTATCTTTTGGATTTGAGAATATTTTATCTGTTACATCAAACTCAACAACTTCTCCATTTAGGAAGAAAGCTGTTTTATCAGAGATACGTGCAGCTTGCTGCATATTATGTGTCACAATAATGATGCTGTAATTTTCCTTTAGTTCTTGAACGAGCTCTTCTACTTTTAATGTCGAAATTGGATCAAGAGCAGATGTCGGCTCATCCATTAAAATAACATCTGGTTCAATCGCAAGACATCTAGCAATACAAAGCCGCTGTTGCTGTCCACCAGAAAGTCCGTATGCATTCTGGTTTAATCTATCTTTTACTTCATCCCAAATTGCCGCACCTCTTAAACTTTTTTCCACAATTTCATTTAAAATTTTCTTATCACGAATTCCGTGTATTTTTGGTCCATAAGCAACATTTTCATAAATTGACTTTGGAAAAGGATTTGGTTTTTGAAAGACCATTCCCACTTTTGTTCTTAATTCTTCCACTCCATAATCTTTGTCAAAAATATTTCTGCCTCGGTAGTTAATTTCACCTGATGTTTTTACACCTGGCACTAATTCAATCATACGATTTAATGTTTTTATATAGGTTGATTTACCGCAGCCTGACGGCCCAATTATAGATGTTACTTCGTTTTCCATAATATCTAAATCAATATTTTTCAAGGCATGGTTTTCCCCGTACCATAAATTAAGCTGATTTGTTTTATAAACGGAATTTTTCTCTCTGCCAACTGTAGAATTGCTTTCTACTGCTTTCTTAACTTTATCAACAAAAACTGTACTCATTTGAAGTCCCCCTATATGTTTAATAACGCTTTTGGAATTTATTTCTAATCAATACGGCAATAGAGTTCATTAAGATCAATAGTACTAAAAGAACAATTATTCCAGCTGCTGCAAGGCTCTGAAACTCTTCTTGTGGTCTTCCCGTCCAGTTATATATTTGCATTGGTAATACTGTAAACATATCAAAGACTGTTCTCGGCAAGAAGGCTAGGAATAAAGGTAGCCCTAATACTACCAATGGAGCAGTTTCCCCGATAGCACGAGAAAGTGCTAATATTCCTCCAGTTAAAATACCTGGAATTGCTGCAGGCATTACCACTCTAATAATCGTCTGCCATTTTGTCGCTCCCATTCCGAGGGACGCTTCTCTTAATTCACTCGGCACAGCACGGATTGCTTCTTGTGCTGATACAATAATGATGGGTAAAACCAATAAACTCATTGTCAATCCTGCTGCAAGTACACTGGTTCCTAAAGATAGTGCACGAACAAATAATGTTAGACCTAGTAAACCAAACACAATCGATGGTACACCTGCAAGATTCGATATATTGATTTGGATAAAATTTGTAAATTTATTCTTACTCGCATATTCTTCTAGATAAATAGCTGTACCAACTCCAATAAGAAGTGCAACAGGTGCCACAACTGCCATTAGCCATACAGTACCTATCAAAGCAGTATAAACACCAGCATTTTCAGGCTTTCGAGAAGGCAAGCTTGTTAAAAATTGAAAATCTAAATAGCCAATTCCTTGAGTCAATACTCGATAAAATAGGATACCGAGAATAACTAAACCAAATAAAGTCGCACTAAAAAATAAGGCTCTCATTATGACATTTTTCATTAATCTCGGTTTCATTCTTTTTATAACATCCGAATGATTTACTAACTTCATCTTAATATTCCTCCCTAAAACGACGAGAAATATATTGAGCAAGCAGATTCATTAAGAAGGTAAACAGAAATAGTGTAAATCCAACTGCATAAATACTGTAATAGATTGTTGTACCATATCCTGCATCTCCTTGGCTAACTTGAACAATATAGGCTGTCATAGTCTGAATTGATTCTGTTACATTAAAGCTAAGATTAGGTGTACTTCCTCCAGCAACTGCTACAATCATTGTTTCTCCAATTGCTCTTGATAATGCTAAAACAATTGATGAAACAATCCCGGAAACAGCGGCTGGCAAGACAACCTTTATCGCAACTTCAAACTTAGTAGAACCCATCGCTAAAGCCCCTTCACGCATTGCTCGTGGAACAGCACTCATTGCATCCTCTGACAAAGATGCAATCATTGGGGTAATCATAATTCCGATTACTATTCCTGGGCTTAATGCGTTGAACATTTCCAAAGAAGGAGTAATAGATCTAAGCATCGGTGTTACAAATGTTAAAGCAAAAAAACCGTAAACAATCGTAGGGATACCTGCCAGTACTTCTAAGATTGGCTTAATGATTCTTCTTGTTCTATCACTCGCGTATTCACTTAAAAAAATGGCGGATGCTAACCCTATTGGCACAGCAACAATTCCTGCAATAATGGTTACTTTTAATGTTCCAGATATAAGTGGCATGATCCCAAATGAACCTGGTTCGGAAAATGGGTACCACGATTTACTTGTTAAAAATTCTTTTATATTTACTCTTTCAAAAAAGGTAAATGTTTCAATGAGTAACGTAAATAGAATGCCAAGCGTTGTTAAAATCGATAATATAGCAGTAATTAATAATACTTTTGGCATTATTTTTTCTAGCATTTTATTTAAATTATTTTTTTGTTTTTTTTCTGCAATTAACTCCTGCACAGAGAGTGTATTTGCTTTTACATCTTGCTTAATCATGCTTTTTAGCCCCCCTTAATCCAAACACCAAGATGGAAAGCCAAGTACAAAGCTTTCCATCAAAACTTATTACTTAAGTCCTTTAATTAACTCTAAATCTTTTTCATATTCTTCTTCTGGTAATTTTACATAGCCTACATCTTCTGAAAGCACTGCTGCATTTTCAATCATAAATTCAACGAAATTAGCTACTTCTTCTTTTTCTACAGATTCATTTTTCACATAAGTGAATAATGGTCTTGATAATGGAGAGTATTCTCCGCTTTCAACTGTTTCATTTGTTGGTTCAACTGGACCGTTACCACCGTCAATCGGTACTACTTTTAAGTTATCTTTGTTTTCAGCATAATAAGCATATCCGAAGTATCCAATTGCGTTTTTATCACCTGTTACACCTTGTACTAAAATATTATCGTCTTCTGATAATGTTGCTGCTTTAACAATTGGTTGTTCTTCTAAAATTACTTCATCAAAGTAGTCAAATGTTCCAGAATCTGTTCCTGGAGAATAGAATTTGATTTCTTCCTCTGGCCATCCTTCACGAATATCAGACCATTTTTTCGTTGTACCATCTTCTAGCCAAATTTTCTTTAACTCATCTACTGTTAAATGGTCAACCCATGTATTGTCTTTATTCACAACAACGGAAAGTCCATCATATGCTAATCGTAATTCTGTAAAATCAATACCTTTTGCTTCTAATTCTGTTTTCTCTTCGTCTTTAATTGGGCGAGATGCATTACTAAAATCAGTTTCTCCTGCGATAAACGCTTTAAAGCCTCCACCTGTACCAGATGATGCAACAGATACTTTTACGTTTGGTTGCTCTGCTTGATATTCTTCCACGATCGCTTCCATAATCGGATATACGGTTGATGAACCGTCTAATTTGATTTGTCCTGATAATTGTTCACCAGCACTATCATTTGATGAATCTGATGGGCTAGATTCGTTGTTTCCTCCACATGCCGCTAGTGCTAACATTGTTCCAATCATTGCTGTCAATCCTACTGTTTTAAGGCTCTTCATTTTTCTCTTTACCCCCTAAAGATGGTTGTTTTGTTTACAAGATAACTATAAGACTTTAGTATTAACTTGGTTTTAATTATTTGTAAATCAATGTAAAGGCAATGTAAAATCAGGGGGTTTTTGTACTATTTTTCGTAAGATGATAGGGGTAATTCTATCTTTACTAATAAAATAAAAAGGACAAAACTAGTTCTGGCTAGTCTTGTCCTTTTATAAATATTATTCTTTTTCTTCTTTTTTCTCGTCTTTTTGACGTTCTTTTTTTAAATCGAAATACGCGTCCAATACACGTTCTCCAATTTTTTTATTTGCACCATTATCAACACTTCCTTGATATGCCCATGGAACCATCACTGCCATCGCCACTTCTGGATTTTCTGAAGGAGCATAGCTAATTAAGCTTAGGTTCATGACTTGAGGAGGTTCTTTTCCATAATCACTTCTCGATGGCCCATCATAAAACGCCTCTGCTGTACCTGTTTTTGCTGCTGGGGAATAATTTTTCCCACCTAAATTAGAATATGCCGTACCTTTAGGAGTTTGGGCTACCATCTTAAATCCTTGCTGTACTCTTTCAATCCATTCTGGTTTTACATCAACCTTATTTAATACTTTTGGTTTAATTGTTTCTACCACTGGACCAAGTGTACTATCGTCTGCTACAGGTTCACGAATTTCTTTTACAATATGCGGTTCCATCCTTTTCCCACCATTAGCGATGGTAGAAACATATTGTGCAAGCTGCATATTGGAATACGTATCATATTGTCCAATCGATAAATCCAGTAGGAAACCCGGCAGTGTATCTTGTCCTTTAAAGCCAACTTGCTCGTTAGGCAAATCAATTCCAGTGCGAATTCCTAATCCATACTGAGCAAATTCATTTCTAACTAATGAGAAGTCACTTAGCTGTACAGACAATGGTTGACCATATACATAATTTGCACCAGCCATCTTCATCACTGTACGGAACATATAAACGTTAGAAGATCGTTGTAATGCAGTGAGATCATTAATCGGTCCCATTGTTGTCCAAGATTTCTTAATCGTGTTTCCTATTTTTACAGGTGTATCATTCCAAACTGTTCCTGGGGAAATAGCTCCAGTTTTATATCCAGTTAATACAGTTGCACCTTTTACAACCGATCCCACGTTGTAAGTAGTTGTAATATTACCAAGTGCATCATCTTGAACTTCTAATTTTCCTGTTTTTTCATTTCTTACTAGTCGCTTTCCTGCCATTGACAGAACATCTCCAGTATTTGGATTCATTAAAACGACATAGGCTCTATCAAGTAATTTCGTGCCAGCAAAGGTCTTCGCTGTTTTCAATTCTTCCTCAATGATTTTTTCCACTTCTAATTGAAGCTCCATATCAATTGAAAGGACTAAGTCATTTCCTCGTTTTCCTTCCGTAATGACTTCCGTACTAACGATATTGCCTTCTTTATCTGTTTTATTGCGGATTTTCTCTTTTTGTCCTTTAAGAACATCCTCGTATTGGAGCTCTAAGTAACTCGTTCCTACTCGATCATTTCGACTATATCCTCTAGAAACATAATAATCTAATTTCTCTGCCGGTAATCCTCTTTCAGCAGAACTCACATTACCTAAAACAGATTTTAATGTATCACCAAACGCGTAAGATCTTTCCCAATCTGTTGTTGTATCTACACCAGATAAGGCTTCTAGGTTTTCACTTACTACTGCAAATTCTTCGTCACTCACGTCTTTATTTTTGACCATTTGAGGTGTTAATTTATAGCCACTAATAAACTCACGATAGATTGCTAAAACCTCTAAATCATGATTAGAAAGTGTATTTAGATCCTCATCTGTAATACGATCAAGCTGTAATTGATACACTTCAGTATTATATTCGTCTTGATCTGGATACTTCTCTGCTAAAGCTTCTTTTTCGTTATCAGAGACCTTCTTATTAGCCTTTTCTTCATTTTTTATAATCCAATAATCCTTTTTCTCACGCTCTGTTACCTTTTTCGTATCTTTCATAATATACTTTGAAAGCAACTCCGCTGTTTCGAGCATCTCTTCTTGCTTCACACCAGAATTAGTATATGTAATTGCTTTTTGTGCAACATTATCTACAATTACTTTTCCAGTTGAATCATACATTTTTCCACGTGGCACAGAGGTATTTACTGTAACGTCTTCTGTTTTCTCCAATTCTCTTTTATAATCCTCTCCATAAACAATCTGCACAAATCCTAATCGCAGAATCAAGGCCGAGAATAATAAAAAGACAAAAAAGAAAATAATATTAAGACGTACAGGTATTGTTTTTTTCTTTTTCTTTTTTCCCAACGTTTAATCACACTTTCCTTGAATATTCTTTTTCTATTGTAATAGAAAACAGTAGATTATTCTATTAATAACTAATTGGAATAATATGCTAGAATTATTTGAGGCGCGAAATACGCTTATTTCTTCCTATGTTATTAATTAATATGGGATTAAAAATGCCTATGTATCCACGTTTCTTTTATCCAAAAAACACCAAAAAAACTATCTATAAAAGCAGATATATCTATGCTCAAAGATAGTGTTTTTTAGTTAAGAATCTATTAATCTATTGTTTTTTTAATTCAAAATATTTATCCATGACGCGTTTACCGATTGTTAAATTCGGTGAAGGTCCATTATTTGTTGTATAGACCCAAGGGACCATTACGGCCATTGCAACTTCTGGATTATCGGAAGGTGCATACGTGATCAAGCTTAGGTTCATAACCTCCGGTGGTGGAATATCATAATTAGTTCTTAGTGGTCCATCATAAAACGCCTGCGCGGTACCTGTCTTACCAGCAGGACTATATGGTGCACCTACAAAAGCGCCACCTGTTCCACCTGGCTGCATTACCATACGAAATCCCCTTTGAACTTGTTCAATCCAGCCTGGCTTTAAATCTAACTTATTTAAGACTTTCGGTTGGATTTCTTGTACAATTGGACCTAACTTCTCATCTCCTTGTCCTGATTCTCTTATTTCTTTAAGAAGTCGCGGCTGTATACGATAGCCACCGTTAGCAATGGTAGAGGCATACTGTGCTAATTGCATATTTGTATATGTATCATATTGTCCAATTGATAGGAACATTAAATTACCAGGAACAGCTGTGTCTTGTCCTTTAAATCCAGCCATTTCATTTGGCAAATCAATTCCTGTTCTTACGCCTAAACCAAATTCACTAAAGGAATTTCTAATTTTATTCCATGCAGCTGGATCCACGTTCAACGTTTGACCAGGGGTTGTATAACTTTCCTTACCTATCGCTAGTGCAATCTTTGCCATATATACGTTAGAGGATCTTTTTAATGCAGTTAAATCATTCATCCATCCCCACAACGAGCTTGAATGAGATTTGAAATCTGGTGAGTCCTTAATCTTAATAACTTCATCTTTTAATTGAGAATAAGGGCGAATAACGCCTTCTTTATAACCAGTTAAAACCATAGCTCCTTTTACTGCTGAACCAACATTATAGGAGGTTGTAATATTCCCTAGCGCAAAATCTTGGACAACTTGTTTTCCTGTTTTATCATCTTTTCCTAACTGTTTACCCGCCATTGTTAAAACTTCACCTGTATGTGGCTCCATCAATATAACAAATGCTCTATCTAAATATTGGGTACCAGCATAGCCGTATTTCGTTCTTTTTAGTTCTTCTTCAATAATTTTCTCTACTTCCAGCTGTAATTTCATATCAATTGTTAACACTAAATCATTCCCAGCAGATCCATCTGATATAATTTCAGAGCCTACTATCTCATCTGTTTTATCCTTCAAGTATTTAATCTTTTTCTTTTGCCCTTTTAAAACATCTTCATACTGCTTTTCTAGATAGCTTAGTCCGACTCTGTCGTTCATGCTATAGCCTTTAGCTAAATAGCTATCTTTTTCTTCTGCCGGAACTCCTCTTTGTGAAGTACTTACATTTCCCAACACTGTCTTTAAGGTAGAACCAAATTCGTAGTTTCTATCCCAATCACGAACGGTGTCCACACCAGGTAAATTTTCTAAATTTTCGCTAACAACTGCAATTTCTTTATCGGTGACGCCTTCATTTTTAACTATATGCGGAGTATAATAATAACCACTTTGAAATTCCCGATAAATAGCTAATGTTTCCATATCAAGATCTGTTAGTGTATTTAAATCTTTTTCAGATATCCGATTACGCAACATTTCATCATATGCTTTTTGATATTCCTTTTTATCATCTTTATACTTAAGTTCGAGCTGTTCATTTTCATCTTTTGATATTTTCTTTTTTGCTTTATCAGGATTTATTAAAATCCAATAATCAAGCTTGTCTCTTTCTGTTATCTTTTTAAGATCTTTCTCACTATCCATCTTAATAATTTCCGCTAATTTTTCAGCAGTATCCCGCATTTCTTTTGGTGTATACTTCTTCCAATTAGTATATGTAATCGCATTCTTCCCAACATTGCTTACAATACTTTTACCTGTTCTGTCATATATTTCTCCTCTTGGGACAGAGGTACTAATAACCACGTCCTCTTTTTTCTCTACTTCTTTTTTGTATTCATCACCATATACTATTTGCACAAACCCTAATCTTAAAATAAGTGCTGAAAATAATAAAAATACCGTAAAGAAAATAAGATTTACTCTTAAAGGTATTGGATTTCTCTTTTTTTTGATTTTTTCCCCCATTATTAAATCCCACCATTTCCTCCAAATCTTTCCTAATTTCTATTTTAAAGGAATTTTACAGAAATTTCTATATGGATATTGGATATTTAATTGAATACTCTTTTTTCTCCTATTGTGAAAAGTAAGAGGGTCTGTTATTTTGAACAGACCCTACTCTAATTTTAAACAGTCTTCCATCTGATTTTTCGAGCAAAGAAATAAATCACAGAATGCCCACTTCCTAATATAAACAACAGTACAGGAATTACTTTATTGGGATTAAATACGCTGACGCCAATTATAAATATCAGAACAGACAAAAGCCTTCCCAAATTTAGAAACAATTCTCTTACCACAATATATTCAATTCTCATTTCTCCCGCTTTCCATCCCTTTCCGATTACGTCAAAGGTCAAGCTAGTATAAGGAACAAGTATTAACGGATAAGCAATAGCTATTGTGCCTGCATATATCAATAATTTCGTATATGAAAAATCAAAAACGATAATAAACATTGAAAGGAATAACATAATACCCCCGATTAAAATAGATTTATTCCGATTCTCATTTTTGATTGTCCTCGAAACAATGTAATAAGCGACGAATGAAATCCCTGAATTGATTAACCCAAATTTCCCCAAAGCCAATTCACTGTCTGTCGCTATATAAACATAGACAGTTATCATAAACGCAAAGACACCTTCCCGTAAGCCTTGGAAAAAATGAGCGTTCGTAATTAGTTTCCAGTTAAAATTATGTTTTCGCTCTTCCACTATTCTTTTAAAAAAGTATTTGCCTTCTGCTGGCCTTCTTTTTAGAAAAAAACTAGAAATAACGGCTAAAAGAAAGAGTCCAAGAGACATTCCAAAAACAATCATATAACCTGTCGACTTTGTTAGCTGAGAAATAATATATCCAGCAATCATTGGTCCAATCATTCCGGCTACAGAATTTAACAATCCTAAAAAACCATTAAAAAAATCTCTCGTTTCCGGCTCTGTTACTTCGAATGTTAAAACATTATAAGCTAGCCAATAAAATCCATTGCCAATCCCAAGTATTGCACCAAGAACTAAAAGAAATGTCGATGCCCTGTCTCCAATTAATAATACCGTCAAATAAAAAATGGTAAGAAAGGCTACTCCGATTCGAAATACAATTACCCGATCAATTTTCTTTGCCCATCTGCCAGCCAGTGTAAAAGTAAGTAACTGTAGCAAAATTATAGCTAGATTATACAAGCCTAAATCTCTAAATTCACCTGACTGTTTCCATAAAAATACGTTAACGAATGTATTAGAAAGCGCTACACTTAAGGAGTACAAGCCTCCTGTGAGCAACAATATTTTCAAGTCTTTTGTCAGCTCTACATCACCTAATATTTTTCCTATTTTCATCATAGAAACTCCCCTTTGTTCTAGAGTAGTTTCTTACAAAACAATTATCGTTATGCATTATATATAAAAACTAACAATTATGAAAATAAACTTACATAATTGGCTATATTCTGTTTCAGGCGACAAAAAAACCTGTAAGCATTATGCTTACAGGTTTTACTTATCTTTAATTATTTTGCAGCTGTATAACGTTTTGCCACTTCATCCCAATTAATTACATTAAAGAATGCACTGATATACTCAGGGCGACGGTTTTGGTAATTTAAATAATATGCATGCTCCCAAACATCTAATCCTAAAACAGGTGTTTTACCTTCCATTAAAGGATTGTCTTGGTTTGGAGTGCTTGTTACTTCTAATTCACCGTTGTTTACAACTAGCCATGCCCAACCTGAACCAAAACGAGTTGTAGCAGCTTTTGAGAATTCTTCTTTAAAGTTTTCAAAGCTTCCAAACTTGCTATCAATAGCAGCAGCTAAATCACCAGTTGGTTGGCCGCCACCATTTGGAGAAATTACTTCCCAGAATAATGAATGGTTAGCATGACCTCCACCATTATTACGAACAGCTGTGCGAGCAGCTTCTGGAACTGCATCAAGATTAGATACAAGCTCTTCTACTGTTTTAGAAAGTAATTCATCATTTCCTTCTAATGCATTGTTTAAATTTGTTACATAAGTATTGTGATGTTTCGTATGATGAATGTTCATCGTTTCTTTATCGATGTGAGGTTCTAATGCATCATAAGCGTAAGGTAATTGTGGTAATGAATAAGCCATGTCTAATTCCTCCTAATATTGTATGTATTATTTACTTCCATATAAAAATTGTCCTAATCCGACCATTTTTATAAGAGAAGCACTTTAACAATACATTATCAAATAAAGCACTTACTTTCAATCTATTTGCTTGAAAAGATTCCCTCTTTAAAATACCCATTTTATATTATTTTAAACAGACAAAGGATTAGTTTTTAAAATGGACAAATAGTTCATATAAATAATCTGGTATGAAAAGCATTTTTCGCTTTGCTCCTCGAAAAAATGGGGTTCATCTCCTGGATGAAAACTACTTTACTCTTTGCTCCTCGAAAAAACGGCGTTCATTCCCTGGATGAAAACCACTTTTCCCTTTACTTGTAAAAAAATCGGGGTTGGGAAAAAAGTATTCCAGCCATAGACAAACTCGAACAACCAAAAGGGAAATTCCATATGGTTGTTCGGGTTTTCATTAGTGTTATAAAGAGCTGTTTCAGTAAAGTTAGTGTGAGCATCTAAAAACGAAATGGAATGAATTGTTTATTTTACACTTGATTATATTTAAAATCATAAATAACTAGTATGAAAAAGTAGCCTTTTTATGAGTTAAATTAGAGATTGTTCGTCTTTACAGATTGGCTATTTAGTTTTGTCACAACCTCAAATTCACTACAAAATTAAATAATGTTACTCAAATCTTCTCCCATAAATTTTTTAAAATCCTATAGTGATTAACATCACTGCTAAATTCTTTCTCATTTGTATTATTACCGAGTCTATTAGAACTTCCTTCTGCAATAAGTTCGATAAATTGTCATTATTCCATTTCTCCCTTTTGAATCAACGTTCTAGAGATGGAAAGAATCGTTACCACTCACCCGTAATCCATTTTATTCCATTTCGAGATTGACAAATATTTCACAATGTTTTTTAATCAAGTAAAGAGGAACTTTTTAAGGGGTGCTTTCTTATGAATGAAGTACAGCTATCATTATATAGTTTATTAATCCAACATTTCTTTGAAACAGAGAAAATAGAACATATAAATAAGGGAACATTATTATTTCAGGAAAATGATCCTGTTCAAAAAATATATATTTTATTAAATGGAACAATTTCTCTTGGAAGAGTACATGAGAAAGGCAAAGAATTTATCATTAAAATTCTCCATGACGAGGAATTACTTTTAGAATACCAGTTATTTAAACATTCTCCAAAATATTATTTCTTTGCTAGAAGTCTCACAGATTGCGAAGTTCTTGCAGTTAATCGAAAAGAGTTTGAAGCTTTAGCAATAAAAAATCCTATGTTTTTAACCTCCCTTTCTAGTTGGTTAAGTACCGGGTATTTAAAAGCCCATATGAAATGCCAAGATCTTATTATGAACGGAAAAAAAGGGGGTCTTTATAGCATATTAATAAGACTATGTCATTCATTTGGGATTAAAAACGATGAAGGCATCCTGATTGATATCCCACTCACTCATCAAGAGCTAGCAAACTTAACCTTTGGGACAAGAGAAGTGATTCAACGATTACTAAAAGATTTAAGAGAAAGAGAAGTAATTGACTATAGTAACCAAATAATCACTGTAAAAAACCTTGCCTATTTAAAAAGGGCAGTTGACTGCCAGAACTGCCCAGTTGATATTTGTGGGCTTAATTAATAAAAAAGGGAGGAGCTCTGCTTCAAAAGCCGACTCTTCCCCTTTCTTTTATCCGCCTATACTTTCAGAAAAAAATACACAATCATAATCCCTTGTATAATCCCTTTCGTAACTACACTACTTAGAAACCCTATAAGTGAGCCTACACCGATTTTAAGTGCATTCTTCCAATTAGTCTTACTCACGATAAGCTCGGCTAACACAGCTCCAATAAATGGACCAAGAAGGATTCCGATAACTGGTATGACAAAAGGACCTACAAGTAACCCTATTGTACTTCCCCAAATACCAGCCTTCGTACCACCAAATTTTTTTACGCCAATCCAATTGGATACAGAGTCAGCAAAAAATAGTAAGATAACAAACATCCCTTGTATAATCCAAAAAAATACACTAAGTTCATCAAAGGAAAAGAAGAGACCATATAAAAGATATCCCGCTAAAATAAATAGCACACTCGGGATGATTGGATATACCAGACCAATAAAAGCGATAATAAATAAAATACTGATAATAATCCAATAAATAATATCCATAACGTACCTCTTTTCTTCTTATATATAATATGAACATCCATATACATTGTTTATCATACTTTTTTATGCAAATCAAATACTCAGGACTTGTATCTATAGGTTGTAAAAAGATACAATAGGGATGAAACTTTTGAAGGATGTGTAAGAATGAATATTTTTAAGCAGTTTTATCGGAGCCTCTATTCTCCAAAAGATATAGCAAGCTTCCGTTTTCAAGGTATAGGAAAAACTATTATTTATCTATTGCTTTTGACTATTATTGCATCTATACCTAATTTGTATTATTTAAATAAGGGAATTAATGAAGCGATACATACGTTTAGTGTAACAATGAAAGAAGAAGTACCTTCTTTTACAATAAGAGATAGTACACTCCATACAGACAATCAGCAAGAACCAACCATTATTGAAAAGCCTGATTTAACAATCATTTTGGATTCATCTGGAACCTATGACCATTCGAAAATCAGTTCCGATGGAAATTCAGTAGCCCTTTTAAAGAACGAATTCGTTATTGTAACATCTGGACAGATGCAAAGATTTGAATATTCTTCATTTGGGAATATCACCTTGACAAACGAGGAGATTATTGATTTTATACAAACAACAGATTCTTTAGCCTATGTGTTTATGATTATTTTAATTGTCATCTATATCCTGTTTATGCTTATTTATAAAGTTCTGCAAACAATCGTGCTAGCTATGTTCGGAAACTTTTTCTCAAAGATATTCGGCAGAGCAATAACGTATGCACAATGCTGGAAAATCACAGTATATAGTACGACCATTCCTGTTATTTTCTTTACTATTATGGACAGCTTGCAAACCACTGTTCCTAGTGGCTATTTACTAAATTGGTTCATTAGTCTATTCCTTGTTTGCTTAGTTATAAAAGAGATTCAACCAGAAAAACCAATACAACCATAAATGCTTAAGCGAAAACAAGTAGCTAGCGATACATAATAAAAAGCAAAAACTATGCTATGTAGTTTTTGCTTTTTATTTGTGGTTATAATGCCTTTTAATTAATTATTTCTTCTTCCATATTAATGTTTTCCTCTAATTTCGATACTAACTTTGAAAGTCTTGTACTAATATCCGCATTTACCTGAATACTATCCTGCTGTATTTCCCCTATCTTTTTCATTTCATCTGAACTTGCAAGTGTTTGTTGGCTAATCGAAGTCACATGTAGTGTACTATGCTCCATTTTTGGAAAAAACGCTTGGAGCTCATTCAATAGATGGTTATTATCTTTTAGTCCTTCACTTACGAGGGAAATCCCCTCTAGTAATTGATTAAAAGAAATCGTCGCCTTTTTTGCTAAATCATCACTCTTCGTAAAATTTAGTTGAATGTCTTTTAAATCGGTTGATGATTTTTGTATAATTTGATCCATATCCAGTGTGAAAGTTTTAATATCCTCCGCTGATTTTGAAGATAAGACAGCAAGTTTCTTTACCTCATTTGCAACTACTGCAAATCCTTTTCCTTGAATACCAGCTCTAGCCGCTTCTAACGTAGCATTTAACGCCAAAAGTTTTGTTTGTTCTGCAAGTCCTTTTATATCTTCGACAACCTTTTTAATAGATAAAGCATGATTATTAAGCAAATCATTATTGCTATATATAACGGTTACTTTGTCTTGTAGCAAATGTTGACTAGCAAATAAATTGTTCATATTTTCTTCGCCAAGTCTTGCAGCTCGATTCATTTTTTCCGTATGAATATTTATTTTCTGGCTACTTTCTTTAATTTGTGCGCTAAGTGCCTTCATATCTTGAAAAACGGTTATATTTTGTTCGGAACTTATAGCTGTTTGCTCTGCTCCATTTTTTACAGTGTTTATCATTTCAGTAAGTGTCTCGCCACTTTCGATCATCTGTAAAGCTTCTGTTTGTAAAATATCATTTGTCTTGGCCAAATGGGCACTTGTAGCTTGCATTTCAGATAATACAAGCTTTAATCTTTTAATTAATAAATTATAGCTATTAATCAATGACATAATCTCCGGTATCGAGGTTTTAATGGAAGTAACCTCTGTTAAATGACCATCTCTAGCTATGCGCATAATTTCCCGTAGTTTTAATAGTGGGCTTACCATCGTTTTGACAAAAAAACGAATAACAATGGCAATAATGACAATGCTCAATGCTGAAAAAAGGAGCAAATTATTTTTTAACTGATTTACATTATGTAGGTATTCCTCTTGCGGGATTACCAATAGATAAATCCCCTTTAATTCTTGTATTTGTTGAAAGGCTACTGTATATGTCTCGCCATTCCATCTTGTTTCCAATACGCCTGATTCTAATTCATTTACTTTATGAATAAATGGATCTTCCCACTTAAACTGTGAAGTCTGACTTACTTTAAAAGGCTTCACTTCATTTTCCGAGAGCAAAAAGAAGGAGGCGTTTAACCCTTCCTTAGCAAAGCTTGCATCCTGATCTCTTATTATTTGTTCCATTTTCGATTGGAACTTTTCTTCTTGACCAACATACATTAACATCGTATTTTGAGCCATTATGTAAATTGTACTTGCCTCTTTTTCTAATCTTTCATGCATCATCTTAATCGTTATCTTTGTAGAGCTATTAATGGAGATAACAGTTAAAATTAAAATAGTAATAATAAATAACGGCAAAATAAATAGGAATAACCGATTTTGTATGGACAGCTTTTCCCTCGCTCTTTTCTCTACCTTCATCTTTTTCATTCACTTCGTCCCCCCTATTCAATATTTTCACAAATATTTGTTAAGGGCATGTAAAGACAAAGTAATTAAATAATTAATTTTATGACTATTTTCCTATTTCTTGTTTCCTAAACTTTATTGACCGTTTTCGTAAAGAATTATTGCTATTATCTGTAGACTTTTTATTTAAATAGTTCTAATCAAAGTTGGACAAGCATATATTTTGCCTATAACCAATTTAGGGGGATTTAGGATGAAAAGGTTTTTTATTACCTTTGCAGTAATAGTGACAATCTATGTTATTTATATTGATTTAAATGAAGGAACACTTTCCTCCACAAGTAAACAAGAACCCTCCTTAGAAGTACAAGCATCTCCTGAAGAATCGCCATTATTCTTCGAACAAAAAGTCCAATCTGGTGATACCGTTCTTTCTATTGTCGAGCAGTATTCCACTGGCGGCTTATCTGTTAGCCTAGAGACTGTTGTAGAAGACTTTCAGAAATTAAATGATGGATTAAAACCTGAAGATATTCAAATAGGAAGAACATATTCCTTCCCTATATATAAATAATAGACATTCCACTTCCGAAAATAGATATTTGAGGAAGTTTTTCATATCCATTTATACTAAAAAAACTTTTTAACCCCTATATAAAGGTATTCCCAGTAAAAAGCTAAATCATTTTTTAGCAAGTTTCTTGTCAATATGATTGTTTCATTGATACAATAGGTAAGGATATTAAGGATATTGATAATAAGAATAAATTTAAAGCTAAATTATTTTGGCTTGTCCAATATAAAAGGAGCGAATCACCATTGAGTGAAATTATACATCGTACAAAAACCCGCCCAATTAAAGTGGGGAACTTAACAATTGGGGGAAGTAACGAACTATTTATCCAAAGCATGACAACAACAAAAACCCATGATGTTGAGGCAACTGTCGCCCAAATTAAACGTTTAGAAGAAGCTGGCTGTCAGGTTGTTCGTGTAGCATGTCCAGATGAGCGTGCTGCTGATGCTATAAGTGAGATTAAAAAACAAATAAATATACCACTAGTAGTGGATATCCATTTTGATTATCGTTTAGCCCTAAAAGCAATTGAAGGCGGCGCAGATAAAATTCGAATCAATCCAGGTAACATTGGGAAAAGAGAAAAAGTTGAGGCCGTTGTAAAAGCTGCGAAAGCAAAAGGGATTCCTATTCGAATTGGGGTTAATGCTGGTTCTTTAGAGAAAAAGATTCTCGAGAAATACGGATACCCTACTGCAGATGGAATGGTTGAAAGTGCCCTGCACCATATTAAAATACTAGAAGATCTTGATTTCCATGATATTATTGTATCCATGAAAGCTTCTGATGTTAACCTAGCTATTGAAGCATATGAAAAAGCAGCAAAAGCATTTGACTATCCTCTACATTTAGGTATAACAGAATCAGGAACATTATTTGCTGGTACAGTAAAAAGTGCTGCTGGTCTAGGTGCTATATTAAGTAAAGGGATTGGAAATACTTTACGAATCTCCTTAAGTGCTGATCCTGTGGAGGAAGTAAAAGTTGCCCGAGAACTGTTAAAGTCATTTGGTCTTTCTTCTAATGCAGCTACATTAATTTCTTGTCCAACTTGCGGCCGAATTGAAATCGACTTAATCAGTATTGCCAACGAAGTAGAAGATTATATTTCTACAATAAAAGCACCTATTAAGGTTGCAGTCCTAGGCTGTGCAGTTAATGGTCCAGGTGAAGCAAGAGAAGCCGATATTGGCATTGCCGGTGCTCGTGGAGAAGGATTGCTATTCCGTAAAGGAAAAATCGTCCGCAAAGTACCTGAGGAAATAATGGTAGAAGAACTTAAGAAAGAAATCGACGCAATAGCTGCAGAATATTTTGCAAAAAAAGCAGCTGAAGAAAATGATACAATCAGTGTGCAGCCATAAATTAACGAAACACAGTATGTTCCCTACTTTCATTTGTAAGAAAATCTAACCTCATAACGGAGGTTAGATTTTTTTGATTTCCCTTTTCTTATTAGAAGAATGGGGCAATAAAAATACCAATGATTATGGAGATAGCACCTAATGTAATAGCCCAAGTTCCAAGTGCATTCGCTCCTCTTCTTCTTGCGACGAACCCTAATACTATCCCGACAATACCTAATATAATAGGCATTACGAATAAAGACAGGATAGAAATCAATAATGCTGCAATACCAATTCCTTTACCACCTACTGATCCCCTATCTCTCTCAACATTAGAGGTCACTGGACGCGTAGCATTATAGGTCATTGGAGGTGTTATTTCTGCTGATGTTTCTTCCAAATAATCAACCGGTGATCCAGTTCGCTCTCTATCTTGAAAATCGTGACTGTATCCTTCATTGCTGTTTTGATCTGCCATGATGATCCCTCGCTTTCTTTAATAGGAGCATTTATTATCATCACCAATTTCTCTGTCTCTATGTCTGTAAATGTTTTACATGAATTACCCTTTTTTGCTTCTTTCCTTTTCCTACTCATCATTATTTGATAAGCTAGATAAGAACAACAATAGAAAAAGGAGCTTAAAATGAAAAAACTGCGTTTTGGAATCGATATTGATGGAACAGTAACAAGCCCTGCTACATTTGTTCCCTTTTTAAATGAAAGCTTTCAATTAAATATTACATTAGAGGATGTCGTCCAGTATGAATTTTATCCATTAGTTAACGTTTCTAACGAGGAATTTGACAAGTGGTTTATGGAAAATGAAGCAAGAATTTACACCGCATCTCCTCTTGCTGAAGGAGCAAATATTGTCCTCCAAAAATGGGCGAAACAGCATGAACTCATATTTATTAGCGCAAGAGGCGAAGGAATGCTGGAATTAACAAAAGAATGGTTTATGAATCATGGTATCAGTTTTGATCAAATAGAATTAATTGGCTCTCATCATAAAATAGCTGCCGCAAAAAAACATAAGGTAGATATTTTCTTTGAAGATAAGCATGATAATGCCGTTATGCTTCATGAAGAACTAGGGATTCCAGTTATTCTCTTTGATACACCATATAACAGGAAACCGATTCCTAAAGGAGTTAAACGCGTAACTACGTGGAATGAAGCCTATGAGTGGATTGAAGAATGGGTTAACTCACCATTAAATAAATAAGCTTTCATTTTAATGGGGAAAACTCCTTTTACTACATAGAAATCATCTTGTTTTCAAACAGCAATTCTTGAGCAGCCTTATAAAAAAAACGAAGCGATATCCATAGATATACTTCGTTTTTTAGTTTTGGCACTCTGGACATTTCCCGTAAATTTCAAACTTATGACCAGAAACGTCGTACCCCTTTAAATTTTCTGTCAGTTCTTCCATTGGACAAGTAATAATTTCTTTCGTTTTTCCACAATCTAAGCATATAAAATGATGGTGGTGGTGATGGTGAGAACAGGTAAAGCGAAAATGTTTTTCTCCATTTAACTCTGTCATCTCAAAAATATCCAATTCTGCAAATAATGATAAATTGCGGTATATCGTATCGAAACTTAAGCCTGGATAATTATTCTTTAATGCTTCTAGTACATCCTTAGCAGTTAAATATTTATTTTCATTGGAAAATAATGCTAATATATCTTCTCTCTTGTCTGTATGTTTATATCCTTTTTCCTTTAGGATATCAAGCGCACTTTGTACATTCATTTTCTCCACCTCATTTCTGCTTATCTTTTATAGAAGAAATGCTAAAAAACCAGCGTGCTTTTAGCAGTTAATTATTCTATAAATATTAACAAAATAAAAATTCTATAGTAATCATTACGATTTATGGCTTAAAAACAGTATACAAGAACGAATGATTGTTGTAAAGATATCATCTTCTTTATATGTTAGCTATGAGAAATCAAAAAAAATTGGCACATTTTTGTCTTTCCCCTCATATGTTAGAATGGGGAGTGATGACATGAAAATTTTTGAAAACATAATCAATCATAAAATCAACAACATAACCTCTACTGAATTAATGAAATACAGTAAACAATTCAAAATTAAGATTACAAATGAGGAAGCTGTAAAGCTTGCTAATCACCTTAACGGTCGAAAAATCAATATTTTTAAGCCTAATGAACGGGCACAATTAATCAGAGAGGTAGCTAAATTGACAAGTCCTGCTACAGCAAAGGAACTAAACGAATTATTTAATTTATTTGCAGAGCAGTAACCTACTATACTTAATCCTTGCTTTCGAAATAAAAAACGCTCAATTGAGCGTTTTTTAACTTTGTAAAATTTCTTCCAATAGATTCTCATTAAATACTTTATTTTTAATCATTTCAATTTCATGTTTATAAGGTGCTTTTTTATTCGTTTTATCGATACCTACATATGGTGTTTCCAATATTTTTGGAACATCTTCTAGCTCGGGATGATGAACAATTTTTACTAATGAATCAAAACCGATTTGACCGTAGCCGATATTCTCATGTCTATCTTTTCTGGCACCAAGGATATTTTTGCTATCATTAATATGCAATACTTTTAATTTATTGATTCCGACGATTCGATCGAATTCTTCTAATACGCCATCAAAATCTTCTATAATATTGTAACCAGCATCATGGGTATGACATGTATCAAAGCATACAGATAATTTATCATTATGCGTAACGCCGTCCATAATCATTGCTAATTCTTCAAAGGTACGACCACATTCAGATCCTTTTCCAGCCATTGTTTCAAGTGCAATTTGCAGGTTCTCATTTCCTGTCAGCACTTCATTTAGGCCTTCGATAATTTTTTTTATGCCAACCTCTGCACCCGCACCTACATGTGCGCCGGGATGTAAAACAATTTGTTTTGCTCCTAGCGCTTCCGTTCTCTCAATTTCACTACGTAAAAAGTTTACTCCCAATTCAAAAGTGGCAGGATTCGTAGTATTGGCGATATTAATAATATATGGTGCATGGACGATAATATCTTCAATGCCATTTTGCTCCATATGAAGCTTGCCTGCTTCAATATTTAACTCTTCAATCTTCTTTCTTCTCGTGTTTTGCGGTGCACCTGTATAAATCATGAAAGTATTAGCACCATAGGAGACTGCCTCTTCACTTGAACCCAGCAACATCTTTTTTCCACTCATTGATACATGTGAACCAATCTTCAACAAATCAAACACTCCTCTATTCCCTTATTTTTTTCTACTATTTATTCTCTTTTCTCTCTTTTTAATTGTCTCTACCTGTTGTTGCATTTTTTTCTTATATCCAGGTTTCACCTTTTTCGGCTTCTTGACAAGTGACTTAGCCTTTAAATCAATTTCATCTACTTGCTTCTTACGATTTTTACGGCGATTGCGATCTTCTAATTCTATCCATTCGCCTTTCTTAAGATCCATATGCTTGAATTCAACACCTAGTTTTTCCAACTGATTTAACTTGTCTTCATCAGAAGTCTCATAGATTGTTAAGGCAATGCCTGAATAACCTGCTCTTGCTGTTCTTCCGACACGGTGTACATAAAAATCTAAGTCTGTTGGTAACTCATAATTGATAACATGACTAATACCTTTAATATCAATTCCTCTTGCCGCTAAATCAGTTGCAAT
>NZ_DALZDK010000004.1:22163-118203 GCF_031978665.1 Niallia sp.
ATAATGTATTGAAATTCTAAATCAAGTATTTGTTTCATTACTTTTTTACGTTCCCGAGGCGTTAATCCACCGTGTAATCTTGCAACCTTTAGACCTTTGTTTGATAAACCATTTGCAACTTCATCACACATTTGTTTTGTATTTGTAAATACAATCGCAAGATAAGGGTTAAAGCTTACTAATGCTTCATATACCGTTGTAATTTTATCACGATGTCTAGAAGGAATCAGAACATGCTCTATTTTTGCTGCAGTCAACTGTTTTGGCTCAATATGAATATATGTTGGATTTTCTAAATATTTCTTTAAAAATGGCTTTAATTTCTCAGGAATAGTTGCAGAGAACACAAACATACTTAAATCCTTAGGCATTTTCGCAGCAATTTGATCGACATCTTCAATAAAGCCCATATCAAGCATTAGGTCAGCCTCATCAACGATAAGAATTTTCGCCGTATGCACAAATAATGCTTGTTCTTTGACAAGATCATTAATTCTCCCTGGAGTACCAACCACAATCTGCGGCTGTGTTTTTAACTTTTCAATTGAACGCTGCTTATCCGTACCTCCGATAAATAGGCGCGATGTAATTGGCTTTTCTGAATGCTTAATTATTTTTAAAATTTCTTGATTGATTTGATTCGCTAATTCTCTTGTAGGTGCTGTAATTACAGCTTGTACTGCTTGCTTTTCTGCAACTATTCTTTGAATAATGGGCAAAACATACGCATGTGTTTTACCTGTTCCAGTTTGCGATTGACCAATCGCACTTTCCCCTTTTAATACAAGAGGAATTACTTTCTGTTGAATTTCAGTCGGATCGTAAAAACCTAATTCATCAATTGCATCTATAATAAATGGTTTTAACTCGTATTGTTTAAATTGATTATTACTCATATAATAAAACTCCTTAATAGCCAGATAAATGAATGTGCACAGATTTGGCATTTATCTATAGCTCTTTTGTCCATCATTTAATTATAATAAAAATTTACCTAAAAGGCTATAACGAGTGCCCTTTTTATTTTTTCCAATACGCTTAAAAAAGCATAAGTGTTTATATTTTAACTATTCCTAGCATCTAACATTATGTTCGAGACTATCCAATATTTCTTTCAAAACCTAAACATATTGTGAAACTTTGCATACTCTATAAAGTAGTATTAGTGAAAGGAGGCGTTCTCTATATGATGCCACCAAGACCACGGGGACCGTTCCAAGGACCACCAATGGGCGGTAGAATGCAAGGAATGAGAGGTCCAACTAACCTTCCTGGAGGCGCAATGGGTAGAGGTGGTACACCTGGAAGAGGAAGTGGCGGCGGACTATTATCCAAAATTTTTGGCGGAGGCAATAGCGCTGCAAGTGGTGCTGCTAATGCTGGAGCTAGAAGTGCTGCCTCAGGAGGTGGCGGGTTGCTAAAAACGTTAACCAACCCTTCATCTATTAATGGATTTTTAGCAAATTCTCAAAAATTCCTTAATACCGCCAGTCAATTAGGACCAATGATTAATCAATATGGTCCAATGGTAAAGAATATACCTGCTATGTGGAAGCTTTACAGAGGGTTAAAGAGCTCCACTCCAGAAACGGAAGAAGCAGCAGTTACAGAAGAAACAACAGTTCCAGTCAAAAGTGAAAAAACAAGTAAAGCAGCAACTAAAAAGAAACAACCAAAAGCAATTGAAGATGATTTTGAAATGGATTCTGAAAAGCCTACAGGTGCTCCGAAACCAAAATTATACGTATAAATATAACTGACCTAACAAGCAACAACCATTAGATTGCTTCATTTCTAATAGGCTCGATACCTATGAAACAACAAAGCCTATTTTAAACGAATAAATCTTAATTGGCTTTGCTTTGTGTGGTCAGTTTTTTTGATTATTTTTTAGAACTTCTTTTTCCAGACACATATACTTTGTAAACCGCTCCTATGTTATATATAATAGACATGTTATATTATTTGAAGGAAATAATCGTACCTATTACTTAATATATTGTTATATAGAAGTATCGTGCAGGAGGAATCGGAGAATGAAAGTCATAAAAATTGCGCCAAGAGGCTATTGCTACGGTGTTGTTGATGCCATGGTAATTGCTAGAAATGCTGCTTTAGATAAAACACTACCTCGTCCCATCTATATTCTTGGAATGATTGTTCATAATAAACATGTTACAGATGCATTTGAAGAAGAAGGCATAATCACATTGGATGGACAAAACAGAAAAGAAATATTAGAAAAAGTACATTCTGGAACGGTAATCTTCACTGCTCATGGTGTATCACCAGAGGTTCGTAAAATAGCAGAAGAAAAAGGTTTAGTAACACTGGATGCAACCTGTCCAGATGTAACAAAGACCCATGATCTAATTAGAGAAAAAGAAAAAGAAGGCTATTATGTTATTTATATAGGGAAAAAAGGCCACCCTGAACCTGAAGGAGCTGTTGGTGTTGCTCCACATGCAGTATCATTAGTAGAAACCCTAGAAGACCTCAATAATCTAGAAATTAATCAGGAAAAAATTCTCGTTACAAACCAAACAACGATGAGTCAATGGGATGTTGCTGATTTAATGGAAAGCATTAAGAAAAAATTCCCAAGTGCCGAATTTCATAAAGAAATTTGCTTAGCTACACAAGTAAGACAAGAAGCCGTTGCTAAACAAGCTGGAGAAGCTGACGTTTTAATTGTTGTAGGGGATCCAAAAAGCAATAACTCGAATCGTTTAGCACAGGTTTCTGAAGAAATTGCCCATACAACCGCTTACCGTATATCAGATATTTCTGAGCTTAAGCTCGAATGGCTGAAAGATGCAAACAGTGTTGCAGTAACAGCAGGTGCATCGACACCAACTCCTATCACAAAAGAGGTTATTAACTTTCTAGATCAATATGATCCAACAGATGAAAACACATGGCAATTTGAAAAAAAAGTTCCATTAAATAAAATCTTACCTAAAGTTAAGGTAAAATAACATTAAAACAAGCGTTCACTTCTGGAGTGAGCGTTTTGTTTATTTTTTTTTGGGGATATTTGGAGGATGATGAATCTTCGTTTTTTTGTTGCCTAATTATCTTTTGATTGCTTTTTCATTGGCCTTGATGAACGCTACTTTTTTCGAATTCCCTTCTACTTTTGGTTTTCATTCACTTGATGAACGCTACTTTTTCCAATTCACCCTCTACTTGTAATGTTCATCACTCCCATGAACGCCACTTTTCTCCCTCTTCCTCCAACTTATCGCATTCATCCCTAGCTCTTAAAAACCCCAAAAAAGCAGACAAACTTTAATAGAAAAAAGTCAGTCTGCTCAATAATATTTTCATTAAATAAAAGTAAACGGATCCGTATGAATTGCTGAAGGGAAAATCTCCACATCATAGCCTTTATCATCACACATTTTCTTTAAAACCTTTGCTACGCCGGTTTTCATCACTTTTTCTACATTGTGTCCAGGGTCAATAATATTTAACCCCACCGCTTGTGCATCATGGGCAACATGATAATACATATCTCCTGTAATATAGACATCTGCCCCTTTCATTAAAGCATGGGAATAATACTTATTACCATCTCCACCTAATACTGCAACTTTTTTGACCTTTGCATCTAAATTTCCTACAACCCGTACCCCGTCCACTTCAAGTGCCTTTTTGACATGATTAGCGAATTCTAGTAAGGTCGTCTCTTCTACTTTACCAACTCGGCCTAAGCCTAATTGTTCCCCTTTTATTTGTAAATCATAGATATCATACGCAACCTCTTCATAAGGGTGTGTTTTTAACATTGCTTTTACTATTTTCTTTTCTTTGGAAGCTAGATAAACTGATTCTATTTTCACTTCTTCTACTTGCTCTAATTTATTTACATGCCCAATGTATGGATCTGCTCCCTCTAACGGTTGAAATTCACCGATTCCCTCTGTTGAAAAAACACAATGACTATAGTTTCCTATCGCTCCAGCGCCTGCATCGCCAATTGCTTTTTTCACTTGTTCAACATGTTCTTTAGGTACATAAACGACTAATTTCTTCAATTTATCTTCATAGGTTGGTACTAAAACTTCAGTATCCTTTAATCCCAGAGCATCACTTAAAAGGTCATTTACCCCTCCTTTTGCTACATCGAGATTTGTATGTGCAGCATATACTGAAATATCATGCTTAATTAATTTATGCATTAATTTTCCAGAAGGATTATCTATCGTTATTTTGGAAAGAGAACGAAATATTGGTGGGTGATGGGCAATAATTAAGTCCACTTTTTGTGAGATTGCTTCTTCAACTACCTCATCAAGAACGTCCAATGCTATCATAACGCGGTTTACAGGTCTTCTTAAATCACCGACCTGCAATCCTATTTTATCGTCTTCCATTGCATATGCCTTAGGGGAGAATTGTTCAAACAAAGATATTATTTCGTAGCCATTAATATTCTTCATTTTTAATCACCTCATCCACTAATTTAATCTTTCCTTGCAGTTCCTTACGCTTTAGAGAATTTTCTACTGATTCTGGAGCAGATTCTAACTGTGTAAGTATTCTTTGCCAGTTCTTTTTCTCAATCGTCCATTTTTTAACGAAAGCTGTATTTTTTTCTCTCATTAAAAATGGTCCAAATAATAAGGCGCTCTCTTTATTGGCTTTATATAAAGAATAAGGATTACCTTTTTCAGCAACTAACACCTCATATATTTTTCCATCCTCTTCCAATATTTCCTCCGCGATTAAAGTCCATCCATTTGTTAACAACCACTCCCGAATTGACGATGCACTAATATTCGGTTGCAAGATAAGTCTTTGAACAGCTCCTAGTTTAGCCTTACCATTTTCTAGTATTGTCGCAATTAATGTCCCACCCATACCTGCAATCGTAATGCAATCCACTTCATTAGGTTCAATTACTTCTAAGCCATTTCCTTTTCTTACAGATATCTTTGACGTAAAACCTTCTTGTTTCACTTGTTTTACAGCTGATTGGAATGGCCCTTCAACCACTTCTCCTGCAATCGCAAAACGAACATCGCTTTTTTTCACCATATAGCATGGCAAGTAGGCGTGATCAGAACCAATATCTGCAAATTTTGCGTTTTTAGGTATGTATTTTGCTACGGTCTCTAATCGTTTAGATAATTTATCTGTATTCATTATTTACACCACATTTCAAATTCTAGTTAAAGCATATACTTTGATACAACAAGTATTAGTAATAAAAAAGTGCCAATAAAAGCAGAAAGCGTAAAGTATAATAATTTATACCTTTTACCACATAAATACCAAAATAAACAGTTAAGGAATAAAATGATATATAAAAATATTATTTTGTTAGAAAAAAACTCCAAAACAAAAGCTACACTACCTAGAAGAAAGATAATTGCAGCAACAGTAGCTGGTATATCTACATTTAACTGATTTTTATTATACAAAAAAATCCCGATAAAACAAAAAATCAGAAAAATTAGTGAAATAGCCATTTGCAAAATGAAAGACAATTCAGTAAAATATAATAAAAATATAGTTATTGGAATGAAAGAAAAAAACAATAGCGGAAAGACGAGTAAACCTTTGCTTTTTTTCTTTTCTTTGCTTTCTTCCACACCATTACCTTCTGTATACAATGTAAGTAAATAATCACAATAATGTTCTGGAAGCATTTTGTTTTCTTTCCAATAAGCAATTTCCTTTACAATAATCATTTTTCTCTGATCTTGCATGTTAAAGCATCACTTCCTTGTAGTTAAATAATTAACCAAGTAAAATATATTTTTCTAACCTTAAAAAAAAGAAATAGCCACTTCATACAGGAAGTAAACTATTTCTTTATGGATCATATTGAAGATTGCTTAAAGCGTAGGTAAATTATTCTAAGAAATCTTTCAATCGTTTGCTTCTGCTAGGATGTCTTAACTTTCTTAATGCTTTCGCTTCAATTTGACGAATTCGCTCACGTGTTACACCAAACACTTTCCCAACTTCCTCAAGTGTACGCGTACGTCCATCGTCAAGTCCAAAACGTAAACGTAAAACATTTTCTTCTCTATCTGTTAGCGTATCTAATACGTCTTCCAATTGCTCTTTAAGCAATTCATACGCAGCATGCTCTGAAGGAGAAGTAGCATCTTGGTCCTCTATAAAATCGCCTAAATGAGAATCATCTTCTTCACCAATCGGTGTTTCTAACGAAACAGGCTCTTGTGCAATTTTTAATATCTCTCTTACTTTATCTGGTGATAAATCCATGTCCTCTCCAATTTCTTCAGGAGTTGGTTCGCGGCCAAGATCTTGTAGTAATTGTCGCTGCACACGGATTAATTTATTAATGGTTTCAACCATATGAACAGGGATACGAATAGTTCGCGCCTGATCGGCAATCGCACGTGTGATTGCTTGACGAATCCACCATGTTGCGTACGTACTAAATTTAAATCCTTTTTCATAATCAAATTTTTCTACCGCTTTGATTAAGCCCATGTTTCCTTCTTGAATTAAATCAAGAAATTGCATCCCACGTCCAACATAGCGTTTCGCAATACTTACAACCAAGCGCAAGTTTGCTTCTGCTAGACGGCGTTTTGCTTCTTCGTCGCCTTGTAATATACGCTTTGCTAGATTAATTTCTTCTTCTGCAGAAAGTAAATCAACTCTTCCGATTTCTTTCAAATACATACGAACTGGATCATTTATTTTTACACCAGGAGGAACACTTAAGTCATTTAAATCGAATTCTTCCTCCCCTTTAGCAAGTTCTTGGACATTCGGTGCTTCTTCTTCCCCATCACCGATTAATTCGACTCCCTGATCACCTAAAAATTCGTAAAACTCATCCATTTGGTGAGAATCTAATTCAAAACTGGATAATTTTTCAGCAATATCATCATATGCGAGTACCCCAGTTTTTTTACCTACTTCTGTTAATTGTTCCTTTACCTGATCAAGGGTTAGTTCCGTTTCAATCTCTTTTGAACGGGCAGACTTTTCAGCCATATGTCCCCCTCCTTCCAAAAAATCAAGACAATGATATACCTATTTTAACGTTTTTTCTAATAAAAGGACTTCCATGCCTATTTGAGCAGCTTTTATATAGTCATTTTGACGTTCTGCTTCTTTCAGCATTTGTTTCTTTTCTTTTATTTCAAGCAATTTCTCATAATTAATGACCTGTTTCATATAGTCATTAATTTCTAATTCACTTACCTCTTCATTCACTTCCATCATTTCGATTTCGGCTACGATCCGTTGTAAGTCAGGATCGTCAATAAAATTCATGAATGAACTTGTATCGTTGCCTAAGCCCTTTTCATAATAAGCAAGAAGATAAGTAAAAATTGCTTGATGTTCATCAATATTAAATGCTCTTCCCTGTAATGAGGTCTGCACTTTGTAGGCAATATCCTCACTTTTAAACATATGTGCAAGCAGTCTTTTTTCTGCAGTATGATATGCTGGCAATAATCCGGTTGCTCGTTTTTTCACTGTATATTGTTTAACAGGAACAACACTTTTTTCAACAGCATAATCATTTGGAACTAATTGATCCATCTGCATCTCTTGCTGCTTTAATGCCTCTAAAGAGAGCGAAAATTCATCCGCCAATTGCCTTAAATAGAGGTCTTTTTCTACTGCCTTCTCAAGTTTAGCAATTTCTCCTATTACTTCTTCGATATAGGCGAGTTTATCTCCTTCATTTTGAAGGTTTTTCCCTCTTCGATAGTAGAGCATTTTAAACCCCATGAAAGGAATGCTTCCATGAAGAATTTCTTGTTGCAATTTATCTTCCCCAAATTTATTCACATAATCATCTGGGTCCATTCCGTCTGGTAACATTACTACTTTTACAACACAATTAGCCTTTGTAAGAAGCTGCCCTGCACGAAATGCTGCTTCTATCCCAGCTGAATCAGAATCATAACAAACTGTTATATTTCGTGCGTTTCTTTTTAGAATTGCGATATGCTCCTCCGTTAAGGACGTACCCATTGTCGCCACACTATTTTCAACTCCTGCTCTTGTAGCAGCTATTACATCTGCAAATCCTTCAAAAAGAACAGTATGTTGTAGCTTTCGTATTATAGGCCTTGCTTTATGAAAATTGTAAAGTGTATTGCTTTTATTAAAAATTGGTGTTTCTGGACTGTTGAGATATTTGGGATTATTGTCCCCTAATGCACGTCCAGAAAACGCAATTGTGTTACCATTTCGATCATAGATAGGGAATATTATTCGATCACGAAAACGATCAAAATATTTTTCATCCCTTTCACTTTTTACAATCAAACCAGCTTTTTCTAATAGTGAAACATCAAATTTACGTTTCCCTAAAAACTTCACAGCTAAATCCCAAGAATTAAGCGTATAACCAATTTGGAACTTTTCAATGATAGGTAAAGTAAAGCCCCTATTAGACAAATATTCTAAAGCGTGCTGACCATCCTTTGTATTTACGAGCAAATGATGGTAGAATTTAGATAATAAATCATGTGCATCAATCATCTGCTGTAAATCATCTGGAATTGCTGGTTTTTTTTCCAGTTCAGCGACTTCTATTCCTAAGTCTATACTTGCTCTGTCCGCAAGGTTAGAAGCAACTTCAACAAAAGAAGAACCTTCTAAGTCCATAAGAAAAGTAAATACATTACCACCTGCATGACAGCCGAAGCAATGGAATATTTGTTTATCTGGCGATACAGTAAAAGATGGTGTTTTTTCGCCGTGAAATGGACAAAGACCGATAAAATTGCGCCCTTGTCTTGTAAGGGAAACATGTTCTCCAATGATTTCAACAATATCAGTAGCCTGTTTAATTTCATTGAGTTTTTCTTCAGGAATGCGCGCCACCATTATCTAACACATCTCCCTACATATTGCCTACTTTAAAGAATTATTCGACGTATCCAATCGATTCTCCTTCATTTTTCGACAAAATCCTTTTAAAGTTTCTTCTAAATTTTTGTCGATCCTCTTCTGTATAAGGTTTTGGCCCTTTACCATATACCCCTTTTCGTCTTGCTTTAGCAGATAAATATCGCATATCTAGTGCAGTATTTATACTTTCTTCTTCATAAATTACTCCCCTTGGTGAAAGGACAGAAACTTGCTTTAACAATAACGTGGAGGCCAAGCCTATATCTTGAGTTACGACAATATCCTGTTTCTTGGTAGCATTCATAATAAATAAATCCACAGCTTCTTTATCGCTATCCACATACTTCCACTGCTGCTCATCATTATCCCTTTTCATATGTGCATAGGATGCAACAAATAGCAATTCATAATGATAATAAGAAGCTATTTCGACAATATCTTCTTTTACAGGACAGGAATCAGCATCAACATATATCATATGTTTTCCTAATGTACTATTAATTCTACATCACTCCACATATTCCTTCTTCCTAGATAATTTTTTCACGAAAGAAGTAATGTCGAAAATTTTTTTATTCCTTTCCTTGACTTCTCACAATAAATAGTTTATTCGTAATAAGCCAAGTCTAAACCTAAATTATGATACTTTTTTATCACAATTTTTTATTATAGTACAAATCCGCTTGAAATTCCACCTTTTTTTATCTATAATTATTCCTTTTATGCCATACTAGAACCAAAAAAATGTGAACAAAAAAAGATATGTAATAAAAAAATCTTTGCGAGTAAGACCTTATTCAAATAGCAATACCCACCACAATAGTTTTTTTACAATTAAAAACTTGATTCTACAAACGAAGAACCAAGTCTTACCCACTGTAAACTTCTAAATATATTTCTAGTTATTTGTATTATATTTCGATCGATAATACAGATTATGAATAATATTTGCAGTTTCTTCCACTGCTTTATTCGTAACATCGATAACTGGACAACCGAGACGATTAACTATATCGTCAAAATAGGTTAGCTCTTCTTTTATTCTTTCAATTTGCGCATAGCTCGCCTGGTCACTTAATCCTAAAGAAATGAGACGTTCTTTTCTAATATTATTTAATTTTGACGGACTTATTTTTAATCCAAAGCATTTGCTTGCTGGTATCTCAAATAATTCTTTTGGCGGATCTACCTCAGGTACAATGGGGACATTTGCTACTTTAACTCTTTTATGCGCCAAAAATTGAGAAAGAGGTGTTTTAGAGGTTCGAGAAACACCAATTAATATAATATCTGCCTTTTCTAGCCCCCTCGGATCCCTACCATCATCATATTTTACAGCAAATTCTATTGCTTCGACTTTTTTAAAATAGTCTTCATCTAATTTTCGAACAAGCCCTGGTTCATATAAAGGGGTTTTTCCCCATAGCACTTGAAATTGGTCAATTATTGGACCAATTATATCGCATGCATATACGCCTTCTTGTCTTGCCAGCTCACTCATATAATTCCGAATTTCTGGTTTGACAAGTGTATAGGCGATCATTCCATTTTCTACTTTTGCTTGCATTACTACTTCATGAATATTTGATTTATCCTCTACAAATGGAAATCTTTTAATTAATACATTTACATTATGTCCGGAAAATTGGCTGATTGCTGCTTTTGTTACAAGTTCAGCTGTTTCACCAACCGAATCAGATACAACATAGATAATTTGTCTTTCAGTCATTTTGTTCCTCCACAATTTCCTCACGATTGTTAGATAAGTCTACAAACGCTCTAGTAATATTTGTTTTCGAAACCCTACCTATCACAAGAAGACCATTTTCCGTTTTTTCGACGACTGGGAGTGCATCAATTTCTCGGTCCATTAATTTGCAGCCAACATCCACCAATATTTCTTCTTTAAAACAATAAGTGACATTTGGCATCCTAGTCATAATAATTGCTACCGGCAAAGAATTTAGCTCTTGTTTACCAATACTTGCTCGTAGCAAATCTTTGCGGGAAACAACTCCTGTTAATGTGGAATCTTCATCCACAACAAAAATGGTTCCAACATCTTCTGTAAACATAATTACGATTGCATCATAAACAGAGGAATTTTCATGAACCACAACTGGATGTGAATAATAATCTTTCACCAATATATTGCGAATATTATCTATTACTAGCCTTTCCGAGCTTTTCCCAGTATAGAAATATCCAACACGAGGTCTTGCATCTAAAAAGCCGGCCATTGTTAATATTGCTAAATCTGGTCGAAGGGTAGCCCTTGTCAAATTTAATTTATCTGCAATATGCTCACCTGTAATTGGACCATTTTCTTTTACTATTTCAATTATTTTTTCTTGGCGTTTATTCAGTTCGATTTCCTATTCACCACCTTCATTTAGGTAACGATATCTACTAACTATTATATACGAAATAAGCGGAATCAAAAGAAAAAGAATCGAAAGTTATCTTTTTTTGCACCTACAAATTTAAAAGGTTTGTTCCTTCTTATCATTACACCTATTAATTCTTACAAAACGAAACTAGGTAGGGGCCCCCCTGCCTAGCTCTCTTTAAACCATTTATTAATTACAATTACTTCACAATTATTTCGTTTACACTCGCAAATCCTTTAATATACGCAGCTATTTCTACCATCAGATTTAAACGATTTTCTTTAATCTTTTCATCATCAGCCATAACCATTGTATGATCAAAGTATGCCGAAATTGCATCTTTTAATGAGAATAATAACTCGAAATATTCTTCTTCACTTATCTCTGTATTAATTTTATCTTTAACAGTAGCAAAACGATCGTATAATTCACTTTCAAATTTATTTTCAAATAAACTTGGATCAACCGAAGAAATCGTTGTTGCCTTATTAGAAATATTGATAATACGGCTTAACGCTTCGATTCCTTCTTTAAAATTCTCATCCTCTTTGCGGAGCTCTAATACTTTAGCCTTTCTTAACACATTTGCAGCTCCGCCAATTTTTTCTGCTAATACCGCATCTATCATATCATATCGGATGCCTTGTTCTTGTAAAATATGCTTCACACGTAATTTAAAGAAGGAAAGAACGGATTCAACTAGCTCTTGACCAGCTACTTTTGACGTATTAGGCATTGCTTCAATCGTAAGTTCTACTAATTCCTCAATTGAAATACTCCAATTTTTATCCATTAGTGTCTGTACAATTCCTGTTGCCTGTCTTCTTAGGGCATAAGGGTCTTGTGATCCTGTTGGAACCATTCCAATACTAAAGAATGAGACAATCGTATCTAGTTTTTCAGCAAGTGCAAGGACTGCTCCGACGTTACTTGGAGCTGTTTCGTCCTCCGCATGGCGTGGCATATAATGTTCATTAATAGCAGTTGCTACTGCCTTTTTCTCTCCTTTTTGCAAAGCATAGCGTTCTCCCATTAAGCCTTGCAATTCCGGGAATTCATAAACCATATTTGTAACTAGGTCGAACTTCGCAATTTGCGCTGCTCTGTCAACATCCTGCTTTACTTCTTCAGTTAGCTGCAGTTTTTCAGATAATTTGGCTGCAATCACTCGTACTCGAGCTACTTTTTCCGCTAAAGTACCAATTTCTTCATGATAAACAATCGTCTCTAGCTTTTTAAGAAGATCGTCAATTACTAATTTCTGGTCTTCTTTATAGAAGAATGCTGCATCAGCAAGTCTTGCTCTAAGAACTTTCTCATTTCCTTTTGCAACCTTATCTAAGTGCAAATGATCACCATTACGTACAGTGACAAAGTATGGTAACAGCTTTCCTTCCTGTGATTTCACTGGAAAATAGCGTTGATGTTCTTTCATGCTAGTTATTAAAACTTCTGTCGGCAATTCTAAAAATGACTCTTCAAAGGTACCATATAACGCAGTTGGATATTCAACTAGGTTAGTAACTTCATCTAATAAATCCTCATCGATTGGAATCATCCAATTGTTTTCTTCCTCTAGTTTTTTAATTTGAGACACAATAGCCGCTTTACGTTCAACAGCATTAACCATCACGTACTGAGCCAACATGTTTTTCTCATAATCTGACGGATTGTTGAAGACAATTTCTCCACCGAGGAAACGATGACCAAGCGATTTATTTGATGTTTCTACATTTGTGATAGAGAAAGGTATAACTTCCTCTCCAAATAATGCGATAAGCCATTTAATTGGACGTATATAGCGTAAATCATTATTTGCCCAACGCATATTTTTGGGAAAGGTTAAGCTTAAAATTAATTCTTTTAATTCTGGCAACAGCTCACTTGTTTGTTGCCCTTTAATAAACTTTTTAACGTGCGCGTACTCAACACCATTAATTTCTTTAAAATATATATCCTCTACCGTTAAACCTTGTCCTCTTGTAAAACCAGCAGCTGCCTTAGACCATTCTCCAGCTTCGTTTTGCGCAATTCGTTTTGCAGGACCCTTTGCTTCTTCTTCCATATCTTGTTGAGATACATCTAATCCAGCAACAACAAGCGCTAATCTACGAGGAGAAGAAAAGGCTTGAACAGAGGAATAGCCTAATTGCTTCTCGCTTAGCCACGCCTCCATTTTCTCCTTCAGTGCCTTTATACTAGCAGGGATGAAGCGTGCTGGCATTTCTTCTAAACCGATTTCCAATAATAAGTCTCTTTTATTCATGACCTTCTCCCTCCTTGCTTTTTAAAATTGGGAAACCTAATTTTTCTCTTTCTTCATAGAAAGTTTTCGCAACTTTACGCGCTAAGTTTCGGCATCTTCCAATGTATCCTGTTCGTTCTGTAACAGAGATAGCCCCTTTTGCGTCCAGTAAGTTGAAAACATGTGAGCATTTTAATACATAGTCATAGGCAGGATGTACTAGACCTTCGTCCATTTGTCTATGTGCTTCTTTTTCATAAATCGTAAATAGGTTAAACAACATATCTGTATCTGACGTTTCAAATGTATATTTACTATGTTCAAATTCTGGTTGATAAAAAATATCTTTAATTGTAAACCCATCTGTCCACTCTAAATCAAAAACATTTTCCTTATCCTGAATATAGGATGCTAAACGTTCAATTCCGTATGTTATTTCAACAGATACTGGTTTACATTCAATGCCACCAACTTGTTGAAAATAAGTAAATTGCGTAATTTCCATTCCATCAAGCCATACTTCCCATCCAAGACCGGCACAGCCAAGAGATGGATTCTCCCAGTTATCCTCCACAAAACGAATATCATGCTCCAGTGGATTAATCCCTAGTGCTTTTAAAGAATCTAAGTATAGCTCTTGAATGTTATCTGGTGATGGCTTCATAATTACTTGGAATTGATGATGCTGATATAAACGGTTTGGATTTTCCCCATATCTACCATCAGCAGGTCTTCTGGACGGCTCTACATAAGCCACATTCCAAGGCTCAGGACCAATCGCTCTTAAAAAAGTGTAGGGACTCATCGTTCCCGCCCCTTTTTCTACATCATATGCCTGCATTAAAATACAGCCATAATCAGACCAATGTTTCTGCAATGTTAAAATCATGTTTTGAATATTCATTGCCTTAAATACACCTCCGAAATTGATAAATCGTATATTTAGCATAGAAACTTATATATCGAATCTATATACATTCTCTTTTTTGAACGCAAAAAACTCTCGTCCCTATGCCAAATAATTGACATAGGGACGAGAGTTAACCCGCGGTTCCACCCTATTTGCTGTAAAATACAGCCACCTTCATACGTTAGTTGCTCCAAGAACGCCTTCCTTAATGCTCATGCACCTGGCTTTCACTATCCCAAGCTCGCTTTTCATGAGGAAATTTAAGTACTACTTTCTTTTCAACACAACACTCTTATTTACATGAATAATAACGAAAAAAAAATTAGTTGTCAACCTTGCTAAAACCTATTTTCAAGAGAAAACGTTTGCTATTAGCAAGGTGTTTGATCTCTTATGTAAAAGCATCTCCTAAATTCTTCATCGATTGAATAAATTTTTTCGATTTCAGATACAAGCCGGAATACTCTTCGTAATATGCATCAATTATCATACTAAGCTCTTTCTTAGTTGAATCTTTGACAGAAATACTGCCTAGTCGGGAAATATCCATAAAATAAAAAACCCGCAGAAGCTTTACAGTTGGCTGTGAAATTTTATGATGGTAAGGATCCTTTTCCAAGCATTGATGACAGATTAATCCTCCTTCACGTATAGAAAAGGAAAAATGACCTTCGGTTGCGCCGCAAAAGACACAACGATCTAATATTGGATACAACCCTAAGCTATTTAGCATTTTCAACTCATAAATATTTACTAATATTTCTGGATCATATTCTTCATTCATATAGTTCAAAGTTTGAAATAATAATTCAAAATGATACGGGTTAGGCTTTTTTTCATCTGTACATTTATCAGTAAGCTCTACTATATAACTAGCGTAGGCAGTAAGAAATATATCCTCTTTTAAGGTTCGCATACTAGAAATAATATCACCCTGCTGCAGAAGACCTAAACCACTGCTACGCTGTACAAGAAAATTCCCATAGACAAAAGGTTGGGTAACAGCAGAAAGTCTGCTGCTTGGCTTTTTTGCACCTCTTGCCATTACCCCAACCTTTCCCCATTCCCTCGTATAGAGGGTTACTATTTTATTGGCTTCACCATAGTTAATTGATTTTATTACGATACCTTCACATTTTTCCATCATCATCATTCACCATCCCTTCAATAAGGACCATGCTATGAGATGGGATAATCAAGTTCTGCTAGTTCCTCCTCTTGTATTCCTGGTATTTCATGATTAGCCTTTTCTAATTCTTTAAAGAGTAGATAAGTATCAATGTTACCTGTTTGGGAAAAAACTTTCCAGGTAAAGTCTAACATGTAAAACCCCACCTTTCGATTTTTAACTAGCTGTTTACAACCTTAATCTTATCATAGCCTGTCTTTATAAAATCATGAGACGAAAATATTGTTAATTGATCGCATGTATAATTTTTAATTACCTATGATTCCTGCTTTTTAACCCAAACAGGATATACAGGATATTAATATTCGTCTTCCCTAAACCCAAAATCACGTAATTGGGTCATTTTGTTACGCCAATCTTTTTGGACTTTTACCCATAACTCTAAATAAACCTTATTTCCGAGAAGATTTTCGATATCCGTTCTTGCTCTTTTTCCAATTTCCTTTAGCATACCGCCTTGTTTACCGATAATAATCCCTTTTTGTGAATCCCGTTCTACGATAATCGTTGCCATCACATGAATTACATCGTTAGATTTCTTCTCCATTTTATCCATTACTACTGCTAAGGAATGAGGAATTTCCTCTCTCGTAAGATGCAATGCCTTTTCTCTTATTAACTCCGTAACAATAAAGCGTTCTGGATGGTCCGTTACTTGATCTGCTGGATAATACTGTGGACCTTCAGGCAAATACTTCTTAATTTGTGTTAACAATGTTTCTACATTATTTCCTTCTAAAGCGGAGATAGGAATAATCTCTTTAAAGGGATACTTTTCTTTATAAGATTCAATGATTGAAAATAATTGATCTGGATGTATCGTATCAATTTTATTAATCACTAAAAATATTGGTGTTTTGACTGTTTGGAATTTCTCAAGGATAAATTCTTCTCCTTTACCAAAACCTTCTTCTGCATTTACCATGAAAAGAATTAAATCCACTTCTTTCAGCGTATTTTGAGCTACCTTCATCATAAAGTCACCAAGTCGATGCTTAGGTTTGTGAATTCCAGGTGTATCAATAAAAATAAGCTGTGCGTCATCTGTCGTTAATACACCTTGAACTTTATTTCTAGTCGTTTGTGGCTTGTCACTCATAATGGCAATTTTTTGACCGATTACACGATTCAAAAAGGTTGATTTCCCAACATTGGGTCTTCCGATAATAGATATAAATCCTGATTTATGCTCTGATTGATTATTTATGTTCATGTAAAGCCTCCGATGAAAATGCTCCTGGCAATAATTCTGCTACAGTTAAAATTTGGACATCACCTTTTAAATTCGTCAATACTACTTCCATATCTTTTGGACATAATTCGGAAATTACTTGTCTGCATGCTCCACAAGGGCTAACAGGTCCCTCTGTATCGGCAATGACAACAAGTTTCTTGAAGATAGTATCACCTTCTGAAACAGCTTTAAACAATGCAGTTCTTTCTGCACAATTAGTTACGCTGTAAGCTGCGTTTTCAATATTACAACCATGATAAACGGTTCCATTTTCTGAAAGAAGAGCTGCACCTACCTTAAATTTTGAATAAGGTACATATGCTTTTTCACGAGCGAGCTTTGCTTCTTCGATTAGAAGTTCCTTTTTCATAATATCCCTCTTTTCTTTAAGCTAAGTTTCATTTATTTTGCAGATTACATATGGGAATATAAATAGATGTTGAAAAGGTACTGGTCTAGCATACTTTCAACAAGCTTTATCTTAAAATAATATTCTTACATTGGTTATCCCTTTTTAGTTAGCAATGTTCTTTCCTTGCGAATTATTTTAAAGAAAAAAATCATCGTTTTCAAACTTTAGTAACGATAAACCTATTTACTATGTACTGTCTTAAAATTATATACTAATTTCAATGTACAATAAAGAGGCAGAAGTCAGTAGTTTATCTTTTAGTTTGTTGTTTTACTTCTAATGTTTAAAAAATAATTGACTATATTTTTAACTTAACTAGATTCAAGATATGCATTGTAAAAGATTAAACAACAAAAAGGCTACCTATTAAAAACTAGACACAAGCGCAAAATCAAACCTTTTGCTTAGAATGCCTAAATTTTTATCAGATAGCCCTTACCATCTATTCCTTTTATTTATCCGCCAATTATAGCTTCCATTATTTTCGGGATAAAGATGATTCCACCAATTACAACTGAAAGAATCGCTGCTACAAAAACAGCGCCTGCAGCAATATCCTTTGCCTCTTTTGCCAAAGGATGATATTCACCAGTAACAAGATCGACTACACGTTCAATTGCTGTATTTACTAGCTCCAAACAAATTACTAGGCCAATGCAAAATGCAATAAACATCCATTCGTATTTAGAAAGATTGTTTAAAATGCCTAATACAATAACAAGAATGGAAATAACTAAATGAATCTTTACATTTCTTTCTTGTTTAATAGCCGTTAGTATTCCTAATATAGCTAAGCGAAAGGAGGATAATTGACTGTTCTTTCGAATTCTTTTATCTTTGTAATCCGAACTCATCTAAAATATCCTTTTGAAGAGTAAACATCACTTCTTCTTCTTCATTTGTCATATGGTCATACCCTAGCAAATGCAAAAATCCATGAACTGATAAAAATCCAAGCTCTCGCATATAAGAATGGCCATATTCTTTTGCCTGTTCCTCCGCTTTGTCAATGGAAATGACAATATCCCCTAGCATTCTAGGAAGACCTTCACCAACTAACTGAATCTCCCCTTCTCCCAGTTCCTCAAGAGCAAATGATATAACATCTGTCGGTTGATCCTTTTCTCTATATTCCTTATTTATTTCTTGAATTTGGTCATTGTGAACAAAAGTAATAGATAACTCAATTTCGCCTTGCAGATTTTGTTTTGTCGCTGCAAATTGAAGAAGGTCATGAATTTTTGTTATTTCACTTTCCTTTACTTTTTCCGTTTCATCAATAAAATCAATTTCTAAATTCATACTCTACTTCCTTTACTTTTTCATTTCAGGATATTCGATTCGCGAATGAAAAATCCCTTTTAAGGTTTCACTTAATGTATTTCGAACAATTTCTAATTCCTTTAATGTTAAATCACATTCGTCCAATTGTCCATCTTGCAAACGATCAGAGATAATATTTTTTATTAAAGAATCGATTTGATCCGTTGTTGGAGCATTTAAACTTCTAACAGCAGCTTCCACACTATCAGCAATCCCAATAATGGCTACTTCTCTTGTCTGCGCCTTTGGACCAGGGTAGCGGTAATCATTTTCATTGACCTCGCCCCCCTTTTCTTTTGCCTTAAAATAAAAATATTTTAATAGCGAGGTTCCATGATGTTGTTCAGCAATATCCACTATTTCTTTCGGCAACTTATATTTTCTTAACAATTCCGCACCATCTATTGCATGGGCAATAATAATATTTTTACTTGCCTGAGGAGGAATACGGTCATGGGGATTCCCCATATTCATTTGATTTTCAATAAAGAAATGCGGTCTTTTCGTTTTGCCAATATCATGATAATAACAACCAACTCTCGCGAGTAACCCATTAGCTCCAATCGCTTCACATGCAGATTCAGCTAAATTCGCTACCATAACACTGTGGTGATAGGTTCCAGGTGCCTCTGTTAAGATCTTACGTAAGAGTGGATGATTCGGGTTTGATAACTCAATTAACTTAATTGTAGAAAGAACGCCGAATCCTGTTTCCAAGAAAGGAAGAAATCCAATCGTTAAAACAGCGGAGCTTATTCCTGAGATTATTGCCAACAGAATAAATACACCATATTCCTTTGCACCGTAATGACCATTTTGCAAATACAATAACGCTAATATCGTAACAATATTGATGAAAGAAATAAAGAACCCTGCATATAGGATATTGGTTCGCTGATTCCTTTTGTTTAAAAAGAGTATCCCTGCTAAACCACTGGCGATAATATATATCCCCATTCCAACATTAAAAGTTCCTGCAACCCCTTCATTAAACATAATCATTCCACATATCGCAAGAATAATTGTCACAAAAATAGCGGATTTTTCTTCCATTAAAATCTTTATCAGCATAACTGCCATTGCAGCTGGAAAAATATAGCCGATCTCTGTATATTCAAACTGCTGAAACATACTTATCGTTTTCATTAGTACAATGGTGACACTAAATATTAGAAAGAACATTAAATAGAACTGAATATTTTTCTCCTTTGCAGTTCTTTTGAATGTATAAAAATATAATACAGAAAGTATCGCCAATATAATTATCGCTAAACCGATAAATGGTTGAATCGAATTATCGCTATCTAACAATCCAACAAGCTCCAGCTGTCTGTGAATCTCTCGGCTGATTAGTTGGCCCTCTTCTACTAACACTTGGCCTTGAAGCACTCTTATCGGCTCCACGCTATCCACCGCTTGCTGCCGCATCTCTTCAGTTGCAGTCGGGTCGTAAAACTCATTTTGAATAATAGCAAATCTTCCTAAATCGATGCTTGCACTTTTTAAATCTGATGTTAAACCATCATTAACTTTTAATATATCCTCCACTCTTTTTTTGGCATTTTCTACCTCATCTGAAGGAATCTTTCCATTCATAACTGTATGTATTGCAGTAACCGTAATATCTTTTGCTATTTCTAATTGATCTTCTGAATAAGGGATAAGGGATTTTAACGATCGATCCATAATTTCGTTCGTCACTTCATTTGTTAACTTTCCTTTTAACAACTCGAGCTTCTCATCAACAGAGGGCTCCTTTATTGACTCTATATCCTTTTTATCCTCTTCGGCTTTTTTTCGTTTTTCTTCCAGTTCTTTCTCTACTTCATTATTTACTTCTGTTACAGAATCAAATATAGATGATATTAAATCAACACGGTTTTGCGCAATTTCTTTATTAACAACATATACATCCTGTACTTGGTTTTTCGCTTCTTCTTTCTTTTGCTCTGTACTTTCCTTATCTTCCACCGTTATCGGGGAACGAATCGTTTGATCTGCTACAGAAAAAAGCTGTACATTTAATTTTTCTGGCTTTACGTTTCCATAGAGCGTAAAGAATAAAATGACACCAATTAGGACAAAGAGAGTAATTTTAAAAAAGGTGATATTCATCCATTTTATTAAGTTATTTATAATTCTCTGCCAAACGCTCATATTGACCTCCTATCGTTAAAAATAGGTTAATTTAATCCTTACCCATCATGAACCTATTTCTTCACCCTTAATCTAATCTCCCCCTGAAACTGATTAAAGGCTTACCTTCCCTGTTTTGCTAGATAAGCAAAGCCACTTTTGATAAAACAAAAATCACATGATATGTAAAATGATAACAGTTTTTTCGATTGTTTTCACCCTTTTTCGAAATATTTCACGTTTCTTTAAACCTATCAAATATAAAAAAGGACAATACCCTTAAGCATTAATTACTTAAGATATTGTCCATTTTCATTTCACACATCCTGCTTACCATATGCATTGATAATTTTGCCAACTAACGGATGCCTAACAACATCACTTTCTTCCAAATGCACAAAGCCGATTCCATTAACATTTTGCAGAATCTGTTCCGCAACAACTAAACCAGATTTGACGCCTTTCGGCAAATCGATTTGTGTTTTATCACCCGTTATCACCATTTTGGAACCGAATCCAAGTCTTGTTAGAAACATTTTCATTTGTGCATGAGTCGTATTTTGCGCTTCATCCAATATTACAAAAGCATCATCTAATGTTCTCCCTCGCATATAAGCGAGTGGCGCTACTTCAATCGTATTTCTTTCAATCAAACGCGTAGTATGCTCCATCCCCAGAACATCATGTAACGCATCATATAATGGGCGTAAATACGGATCCACTTTTTCTTTCAAGTCCCCTGGCAGAAAACCTAAACTTTCGCCCGCCTCAACAGCAGGTCTTGTTAAAATAATTCTGTTTACTTTGCCGCTTTTTAACGCATTTACTGCCATCACAACTGCTAAATACGTCTTCCCAGTACCAGCAGGACCAATTCCAAAGACTAAATCATTTCGTTTAATGGATCGTATATACTCACTTTGCCCGATCGTTTTTACTCTAATTGATTTCCCTTTAATCGTTTTCGCTATTTCTTCATCGTATAGTGACCCGAAGTATTCAAGTGTCCCTTTCTTTGCCAAAGAGATTGCATAAATCACATCTCGTTGACTAATGGAAACACCCTTTCGGATGACTTGTAAAAGTTTATCAACAATATCTCCAACAAGCTCTATTGAATCAGGACTTTCAGAAGAAACAAGCAGCGTTTCTCCTCTCGTTACGATGTTACAATCTAATTCTTTTTCAAGCACTTGCAGATTGCTATCTCCATTACCAAGTAAAGCAATAGCTTCGTTTGGATCTTTCAATTTTACATTCATCGTTTTTAAATCTTCTGTCATTCTGTATCTCCTTGAGTTAGAGGTTGTGCTTTCGCAATGTTTTCTATTGTTGTAAAAGCTATATTTAATTTTACTTTACCATTCTTTATATCTCGTTGTAAAATTTTTTCTTCCTTTATTTTTCCATCTTCACCAATTCGTTTCAGAATGTCCTTTCTCGCATCCTCTTTCCCCTTTTTTTCAGCTTCCTTCGCACTATAACCTCTTGTCACAATTTCCTTTTCTCGGTATGTCTTGTTGACAATCTTAATCGGTAACTCCCATTTAAAAAACTTGATATTGGTCTTGTTTTCTTCTTTCTCAAATTGCTTATATTCTATTTTACCAAATCCCCATACCGGTATATCCCACTTGCCAAGGTTCAAATAAAATTTTTGTTTTTCTTCTCCATTAAATACTTGAAAAGTAGTTTCCAAAGGAACTGTCACTTCTGTTGTATACCATACTTCTCCCCATACTTTCCCTTTAGCAGAAACACTTTTTGCATTATCTTCCTTTCCTATTGCTCCAGAAACTAATAATTGTCCTTTTCTTACTACTTCATTAATTGTATATCTCTTCGTACCAGATTCAACAAAATCAGAGACGATTGTTGCTTTTTTAGTAGCAACTAAGTTTTGCGGACCAACTTCTTTCTTCTTCTTTGGTTCATTTTTCTCGACAACCTGAAAATGATAAGTTGTCCCTTTTAGCTCCACGCCAATCCACGTGATTTCATCAATATTATTTGTTAATTCTGCCTGTATTTCATCTAATTCCTTTGTGAAAAATTGGAATTCACCAATTTTGATATCCATCTTGTCTAATTGCTTACGGATCTTATATTCTGTCGCTGGATTCGCACCTTTAATCTCTATTCCCCAAACCATATTTGATAAAGTAAGAACTAGTCCTAAAAAAAGGAATAAACCAATCACGAAACCGCTATTCTTCCACAATCTTTTATATAGAAATGGAGCTCCAGCTCTGCGCTGAAACTCTATTTTTATTCCGCTGCCTCTAACTAAATGACGAAGATAGTGGATATTTTTCAAACTAATTTGAAAGGTTACAGCATGCGGTCCGTGTTTTTTTACGTTCCAGACAGAAATATCATTTTTTAATAACTTATTTAAAAAGCGTTCCAATCCTTTGCCCGTTGCTTTCACTGTAATAATTCCTGCTAAATATTCTATCCAATGATTTTTCATAATTTCCTCCCGAATCACTCATTTATGTATAAAACTTGATCTATTTTCCCTTCTAATAATATTTCTTCTGGCAAAATCGTTTTAATAACGAATCCTTTTCCTTTAACGAGAAGTTGCCCTTGTTTTAAAAGCAATCGCAGTTCTTTATCTGAAAAGGTGATTAATCCACGGTGGTTCTCTACATAAATATGTATTTGTCCAATCATTGTGATTCTAGGTAAGTCCATCATGACATCTTGAGGAAGTTCTAAGTTTTTGATCATCCAGTTCCGCAAGTTGTGTCCCCACTTTTTAGCCATAAAAAAAGAACCCCCTTTCCTCTCTTTTATGAGATTCTCTAGATAGACGGTACACTTTCTTACACTTACTATCATCATATTCAGGGAGTTTTACATTATGCTAAGAAAAACTCTTATAGCACGCTTTCTAAGGAGTTTTTCTTCTACATTCTGTTCACTAACAAAAAAAGAGTTATCACCAAGCAGTTTATTCTCCACTGGAGAAATAATGCTCGATAATAACTCTTTTTCGTTTTTATTCTAAATTCTTTACTTTGCGCTGTATAGATGCTCTATGCGGATTCCTTGCTCTAGGAGACGCTAACACTTCAGAAAACACTACCGCTTGGATAATATTATCCTTAGTAAAGAATCCGTCCGAATCAGCGTTATCTTCCTTATTAGGGATGGGCACTTGAGCTCCTCTGTTTCTTTGCTGTTCCATCATTTTAATTTTCTTTTGTAAACTTGCATTTTCCCTTTGGAGCCTTTCTAGCTCAGAAAGCGGCTTTTCTGTCTTCTTTTCCACTTTTTTTGGCTTTTCAGGGACTGTCATAACCGGTGATACTCTCTTCACCTCAGGCTTTACAGGCTTAGGTGCTGGCGCTCTCTTTTGCTTTGGTCCCTGTTGTTTTTTACTACTGTCAAATATAGAAGAGAAAAGAAAAGCTACAAGCCCAATAATTATTGGAAGGATTTCCAAATCATAGTTCCCTCCCTTTCTATAGTTTACTCATTATCGTCTTTATTTTTTTGATCATCTGTCAATTTGCCAATAGAGCCTCTCATTTCCGTATCAGCAGTAATGTTTTGCAAATTCATATAATCCATTACGCCAATATTTCCAGAGCGTAATGCATCAGACATAGCCATCGGAACTTCTGCTTCTGCTTCCACAACTTTTGCGCGCATTTCTTGTACTTTTGCTTTCATCTCTTGTTCCTGGGCAACCGCCATCGCTCTGCGCTCTTCTGCTTTTGCTTGTGCAATTTTCTTATCTGCTTCCGCTTGCTCTGTTTGCAATTCTGCGCCAATATTTTTGCCGATATCAACATCCGCAATATCAATCGACAGAATTTCAAAAGCAGTTCCAGCATCCAAGCCCTTTGATAAAACCGTTTGAGAAATCATATCTGGATTTTCTAACACTTTTTTATGATTGTCAGAAGAACCGATTGTAGAAACAATTCCTTCCCCTACTCTGGCTACAATTGTTTCTTCACCAGCTCCCCCTACTAGTCTTTCAATATTTGCACGCACTGTAATTCTTGCTTTCGCTTTAACTTCGATACCATCCATCGCTACACCAGCGATAAAAGGCGTTTCAATTACTTTAGGATTAACACTCATTTGAACTGCTTCTAAAACATCACGCCCTGCTAAGTCAATAGCTGCACATCTTTCAAATGTAAGCTCAATATTCGCACGGTGAGCAGCGATTAAAGCATTAACAACCCTATCGACATTACCACCTGCAAGATAATGACTTTCTAATTGATTAATTGTTACATTTAACCCAGCTTTATGTGCTTTAATTAGCGGATTTACTACACGGCTTGGTATTACTCTTCTTAATCTCATTCCAATTAACGTGAAAATGCTAATTCTTACGCCTGCTGCTAAAGCCGAGATCCATAGCATAACTGGTACAAAGGTTAATAGTACCCCTAATAAAATAATTGCCAATACAACTACGATAATCCAAAAAATTTCAAATCCTCCTACTAACATTACTCATCCTCCTTCTGTATATCTATTGTTAGTATTTCCCTAACAACAATTCTCGAGCCTTCTGCTTTTACTACTTTCACTTTCTTTTCTTTATCAATAAAATTACCTTCACTCACTACATCAATTCTTTCGTCATCCACAACGACTACACCTGCAGGACGTAGTGCAGTTAGCGTTATGCCTGTTTTTCCGACTAAATCGTTCCGATTTTGATTGGAAACATATCCACTTTCTGTGTTAGTTGAATCGGTTAATATTATTTTTCTAAAGAATTTCATTTTTCTACCAAACACCTTTACTAATAAGATAGATGCAATAACAGAAACTCCCATTGCGATTAAAAGGCTTATTCCAATCACCGCAATATCTCCACTTGCAAGAAACATACTTGCAATCACAGCAACAATCCCTATCGCCCCAGCTATTCCTCCAAGTATAAAGAATTCTAGTATAATCAAGAGAATTCCTATTACAAAGAGAATGAGACTTTCATATCCAGCAAGCCCTGCAACTAGGTGACCATAGAAAAACAATAACAAAGCAGATAATCCCGCAATCCCTGGCAACCCAAATCCAGGTGAATATAATTCAATTATTAAGCCTAGACTGCCAATCGACAATAAAATAGGAATAATAATAGGATTTGTCACAAACCTTGCAACTTTATCTGCAAAGCTTTCATCTACCCTTTCTACCTTCGCATTCTGTAAACCAAGTTCATCAAGCACGTCATCTAAACTATGGACTGTACCATTTGAATAGTTCACCTCTTCTGCTTCTGTTGAAGTTAAGGTTAAAAATGTTCCTGCTTCCTTGATTCCTGGGATGGATATAGATTTATCAGCCATCGCCATTGCATACATTGGATCTCTTCCTGTCTTCTCTGCTGCACCCTTCATTGCAGATATCCAGTAAGATTGAGCTTTTTCATCTGCTGCATTTCCTTGTCCATCAATCACTCCAGATGATCCTATCCTGCTTCCCTCCACCATATAGATCTCATCGGTATTTAACGCAATATAGGAGCCTGCTGAAATAGCATCTTGATTAATATAGGTGACCGTTTTAAGATCAGTTTCAGAAATTCTTTTTCCTATTTCAATCGCAGCAGAAACATCGCCACCAGGTGTATTCATATCAAAAATAATTGCACTAGCCTGATTTTCTTCAGCTTCTGTAATTGCTCGATCTACAAACTCACTCAACCCCTTTTCTACAGTGTTTTTTATCGGCACAACATAAACGATTTCATCATTATTCGCATAGATAATACTAGGTATAATCGATAGAAAAAAGATAAATAGAAGAGGAAGCAACAATCGTTTCTTATGTCTTCTCAAATTCTCCCTCCTTTCCAAATTCTAAAGTATTTACATGCTATGCCTATGTATACGGTTTACTTTTAAAAAAGTTTCATTTTATTTTAATTTTTTAAGAGGCTATCCTCCTCATATGTTTTTAGAGTACAGGATAAAACAGCCCATCTATTAAAATGGCTAAACACATCAAGAAACCCCTTTCAATACATGTATGTAAAAAGGCCGCAGACAATATCCGCAGCCTTTAAAACATAAACTTATTTATGAAAGGTGTTGTTGTACAAGTTTATTTACTAGTGAACCATCTGCTTTTCCTTTAACCTTAGGCATTAAAGCAGCCATCACTTTTCCCATTTCTTTCTTTGAAGTAGCACCAGATTCTGTGATTGCTTGTTTCACAATTTCTGCTAACTCCTCTTCCGAAAGTTGTTCAGGCATATATATTTCAACATGTTTTAACTCCGCACGTACTTTGTCAACAAGATCTTCACGACCTGCTTTTTCAAACTCATGGAGGGAGTCTTTGCGTTGTTTTACTTCGCGAGAAAGGACAGATAACTCGTCTTCTTCAGAAAGATCTCTACCAAGCTTAATGCTCTCATTCTGAATGGCAGCCTTAATCATTCGAATTACAACTAGTTTATCTTTTTCTTTGTTTTTCATCGCTTGCTTCATATCATTGTTTAAACGTTCGAGAAGACTCAATTTTGCTACACCCTCTCTTAGAACTTACGTTTTCTTGCTGCTTCTGATTTTTTCTTACGTTTCACACTAGGTTTCTCGTAGAATTCGCGCTTTCTAGCTTCCTGCAAAGTACCAGTTTTTGATACTGAACGTTTGAAGCGACGAAGAGCATCTTCAAGCGATTCGTTTTTACGAACGACGGTTTTAGACATTCTCTTTCCCTCCCTCCGAACACAACACACTAACATCAACATGGTTTCCATGTACCTTGACATTATAATATATCAAAGTAACAAGGTCAACCGTATTTGACCTAGTTAGACAAATTGTTTTAAAAAAAACGTAAAAAAAGGGGTTTTTTATATAAAAATCAGCACTCTTCCTCCTCCAATCCTTCCTCGCTCTTTCATTTTTCCCTCACTTTCTTATTTTAAACACCGTGAAAAACTACTAATTCTACTATTATTTATTTGATGACAAAAGACATGTCCTCCTCTATTACTTCATATAGTTTTTATAGAGGAGGAAGCATATAATGATTTATCTTTTACTATTTATCGTACTTATCCTTTTATTTATTTATGGGATGACCCTTTTACGGACAGGTTTATTTAATTTATCTTCCCAATCGCTGAAAGGTTTACTTTCAAAATTAACAGATAAGCCTTGGAAGGGATTAATTATTTCAATTTTAATTACAGCACTTCTTCAAAGCAGTGCTGCAGTAATGGTCTTAACAATTGGACTGATTTCCGCAAGGGTTTTAACCTTTCCCCAATCCATCGGCATTATTTTAGGAACGAATATTGGCACTACCTTTACAACTGAATTCATTACTTTCGACATTAATGATTATATACTCCCGCTTGCTATCATCGGCGTTCTATTTATGATTATTAATAAATACCAATTAAGAAGTATTGGCTTCATTTTATTTGGTATTTCTATTGTCTTTACAACAATGAGAGGATTTAAATATTTTGCTGGAATGATTGAACACCAGACCTCCTTGCATGCTTTTTTCCTTCAACTAGCAGATCGACCTATCGTAGCGCTTCTAGTCGGAATCATTATTACCGCATTAATTCAATCAAGCACTGCTACCATTGGAATTATTATGGGTTTTTTAGAAGTAGGATTGCTGCCTGTAGAAATTGCTATAGCAATTATGCTAGGCTCTAATATCGGAACATGCATTACATCTTATTTAGCTTCGATAGGTACAGAAAAAAGCGCGAAGCTTTGTGCATATGCCCATATTTGGCTAAATATCGGAGGAGTTATTCTGTTCTATCCTTTCATCGATCAATTAGCAGCTATTGTTAAAAATATGACTACTGATATCGATGTTCAGCTTGCCCATGCAAGCCTTTTATTTAATGTCCTCTCTTCCCTGCTAGTGCTTCCCTTTGCTGAACGTTTTGGCAAATTTATTGTGCGAATACACAGCTAAAGAGTTGCTTACACCCTTAATATGAGATAAAAAGACTGCAGACAAACAAGTGAAACATTGTTTGTCTGCAGTTTTTTTTACATAACCTTTAATAAATCATATTGTGATTGATATAAATGATAGTATAGTCCTTTTTTGGCCATTAACTCGTCATGTGTACCTTTTTCCACAATTCTTCCACCATCTACATAGAATATTTGACTACTATTTTTAATGGTCGACAGGCGATGGGCAATGATAAAAGAAGTCCGCCCCCTTAACAATTCGGTTATCCCTTCTTGAAGGAGCTCCTCTGTTTTTGTATCAATACTACTAGTAGCTTCATCTAAAATTAGTATTTTAGGATTCGCTAAGAGTGCCCGTGCAAAGGATATTAATTGTCTTTGTCCTGCAGATAACGTACTGCCTCGCTCTTCGACAACTGTATGATATCCGTCCTTTAAATCTTTAATAAAGTCATGGGCTCTGACAATTTTAGCTGCTGCGATTATTTCTTCCTCTGTCGCATCCAGTTTCCCATAGCGAATATTATCTAGGATTGTTCCTGAAAATACAAATGTATCTTGAAGCATTACCCCCATTTGGGAACGTAGTGATTTTAGCGTTACATCTCGCACATCAATACCATCTATTTTAACGCTTCCTTCATTGACATCATAAAACCTACTAAGTAAATTGATGATGGTTGACTTTCCTGCACCAGTTGGGCCTACCAAAGCAATACTTTCTCCAGTATTTATATGGAAACTGACATCGTTAAGGATGTTTTTCCCTTCCTCATAGCGGAAGGAGACACGGTCAAATGTTACGTTTCCTTTGATGGTTGGCATTTGTATCGCATTAGGATTATCTTTAATATCTGGTTCCACATCCAGTGTTTCAAAAATCCGCTCCAAATAGGCAGTTGCCGTAATAAGTGCATTATAGAAGTTCCCCATATTTATGACAGGATTCCAGAAATTATTAACATATCCTATAAACGCAACAAGCGTCCCTGTACTAACATCTACTCCAATCTGACGAATACCTACGAAGTAAATTAAACTTGTCGTTAAGACAGAAATATTTTGCACTCCTGGCCATAATAAAAACTGGACTGTAACAGCTTTCATCCAAGAAGTTCGAGTTTCGTTACTCACTTCATCAAAAATCTCAAAATTCTCATCTTCCCTTGCAAATGATTGGGTAATTTTTATCCCTGAAATACTTTCATGAATATATGCATTAAGATTGGATTGCTTATTACTTAACACTTGATACGCTTTCCTTTGCATATTTTTAATAACCCATACTAATATCCCTAAAATAGGTAGTAGCGCTAAACTATATAATGTTAATTTTGCGTCAATTGCCAACATAAAAATTAAAGTAATGATGACACTGATAATGTCAGAAATAAGATTAATTAATCCATTGCTCAATAAATCACTCAAAGTATTGATGTAGTTTACTACCCTTATTAAGATTTTCCCATGTGGACGATTATCAAAATAGGAAAAAGGAAGCTTCTGTAAATGCTGAAATATATCTAAGCGCATATCCTTTAAAATATTTTGACCAATTTTTGTAATCCATTGAATACGATAGCGCATACAGATTCCAATTACGACAAGGGATAACAAAAACAAAATACTAATCCCAATTAATAGGGGAATATTTTTTTCTGGTATTATTTCATCAATGGCTATTTTCGTAAAAAACGGACCAAGCATCCCTGCCACATTGGCAGTTAGGATGATTAGCAATGTAATAAACAATGCCTTTTTATACGGTTTAATATAAGCACCGATTCTTTTGTAATGGCTCCAGTTAAATTCGGTTTCTAATTCTTCATCTACATTAAATTTATTGCGGGCCAATGGTTGCTCCCCCTTCTTCCTGCTCTACTAATCCTAACTGCCTTTTGTAAACATCATAGTACATCCCTTTTTTCGCAACAAGCTCCGGATGTGTTCCCTGTTCTTTTACTTCTCCTTTGTCGAGTACTAATATGAAATCTGCATCTCTAACAGAGGAAATACGGTGTGCAATTATGAATGTTGTTTTATTTTGAGTTAACTGATTTAATTCCTTTTGTATTTTACTTTCTGTTTCCATGTCTACCGCGGATGTTGTATCATCTAAAATCAAGATGGATGGATCCTTTGCTAATGCTCTGGCTAAAGAAATCCTTTGCTTTTGTCCACCTGATAATCCAACACCACGCTCTCCAACAATGGTATTGTAGCCCTCAGGCATTCTGGCAATAAAATTATGAGCATCAGCTATAGCGGCAACGCGCTGAACCTGTTCCATATTCAAATATGGATTTCCAAATGAAATATTTTCTTCAATTGTATTTGAAAACAAGAAGATATCTTGCATAACCATAGATATCTGATCACGAAGCTTCCGCACTGGCCATTCTTTTGCATTTACATGATCAATTAATACTTCTCCATCTGTCGGATCATAGAATCTTGCAATTAAGTTAACTAATGTAGATTTACCTGAACCTGTTTCCCCTAATATTCCCACCGTTTGACCAGGTCGTACAGTAAAGGACACATTTTTTAAAATCAGCGTTTCTGGATCATCAGAAAACGAAAAGGAAACATTTTTAAATGTTACATATCCAGAGATTTTCTTTCCTTGCTTTCTTTCTTCTACGATGATTTGCGGTTCGGTATTTAGTAAGTTTCTTATTTTTACACAAGAGGCGTTAAAACGCTGTACATCGTTTATCAGCCAGCCGCTCATGCGCATTGGCATATTTAATAGCCACATAAAGCCGTTAAAGGCAACTAAATCACCAATCGACATACTCCCTTGAATTACAAATAAACCGCCTAGTAACAAGGTAATTACAGCTAATAAGCCTGCAAATCCATCTAGCCATGGTAAATACTTTTTCGAAACATTCGCAGAATCCAGATTTCGTTTCCGATAATCGTTATTAAAATGATTAAACTTTTCAATTTCGTATTCTTCTCGAGAAAACGCTTTAACAACTCGGTTTCCACTTATATTTTCTTCTACCATCGAGTTAAGTCTTGAAAAACTTTCTCGAATTTCTAAAAATACAGGATGTGCTGATCTGGACATTTTTTGTGTAAAGATAAAAATTATTGGCGTGACTGCCACAAGTGCTAAAGTTAATTTCCAATCGATATTCATCATTACAATAATTGCCACTGTAAACCAAATTACGCATTCAGCAATATTGTAGGTAACCCATGATACAAAATGGCGGATGGCGTCCATATCGCCTGTCATTCTCGCCATAATATCTCCTACTCTGTTATGATTGAAAAAGTCAAAATCAAGTTCTTGCAATTTCTTATACATATCTTGCCTAATAACAAATTGAGCGTCTTGACCAACACGTTCATATAACATTTGGTATATATAACGTGTAACGGTTCTGATAAGTGTTGCTCCTATCATTGCTAACAGGATTGGAACTAGGAGCTGGACTCGATTATTCTCAATGACTTCATCAATCAATCTTCCACTTAAAATAGGAATAATCACTACAAAAAAGGAATTTGCTAATAAAATCAATGTTGCACTAATTATTCTTTTCTTGTTCTTCTTTACATAACTCCAAATCCATTGATAATTATTCAATAGGAATCTACACTCTTTCTTTTTTAATTTGTTTTACTTCAAAAAAGATATTTCTTCTTGTATATAAATATACTTATAAAATAAAAAACACTACGTAAAATCAATAATATCTCTTAAAATAAATATAGGGGTATATAAAAAGTCTAAATTCGCACTCACCTTTTCATCGCTCCTATCTTTTAGGCGTTGGTCTAATCAGTTGTTTTGTAACCGCTTTTTCTTCCCTGTCATTAGTCACCCTTTCTGTTGTGAATTAGCCATTATTACAAAACAACCAAAAAACATTTGCCATTTTATTGTCTTGCTTAACCCTTACAAGCAATCTCTTTTGATACAACTTGTAAATAATAAGAAAAGGAGAATTTCCATTTCTTATCACAGATTAATTTTAGTCATCACTGTTTGACGTAACTAGTACTTAAATTGTATAATTATGGACAAAATTTGACTTGAAAGGAGTATATTGAATGTTATACTATCAATCAAATTATTTTGGACAAAATGGAGATTTTGATCGTATTTCAGCATTCAATCCTACTAATCTTCCGCATTTCCACCGCAGTATGGAGCTGGTAATGGTCGATGAAGGGACACTGGAGCTTAATATACAAAATAAAACATATACTCTTCACGCTGGAGAAAACGCTCTCATTCTTTCGAATCAAATACATAGTTTTCAAAGCAATCAGAAAAACCATTCATGGATTTATGTCTTTTCTCCTGAATTGGTCAATCAATTTTATCAACTTAGTAAAAACAAAGACTTAATCCATCCAATATTCCAGTTACAGCCCTCTATAACTGAAATGATAAAAGATATCTTAATTAATAAGAAAAGCACGATGATCGCCAAAAAAGGAGTACTTTATTTGATTTGCGCCGAATTGTTAAATCAAACATCTTTTAAAGAGGAAACAAGAAGAGATGATTATTTATTACATGATTTATTGAGCTATATCCAAAATCATTTTACTGAGGAACTATCATTAAAGGATTTATCTCAAAAATTCGGTTATGATTATTCCTATCTTTCAAGATTTTTCACAAAAATACTGAAAGTGCCATTTGTGGATTTTTTAAATGGTCATCGAGTAACCTTAGCCTCACAATTATTAAAAACAACGGATAGCAAGATTACGGAAATTGCCGATATGGTAGGATACCGAAACATTCGTAGCTTTAATCGTAATTTCGAAAAAATCATGAACACAACCCCTAGTAATTATCGGAAAATTTATATGGAAAGTTATTAATGATACTTACTTTGTAAGAAAGAGGATGAAGCAATAAAAAAAATCCTTAGAGAAAACGAAAAATCGCATTCTCTAAGGATTTTTTAAAAGTAATATTAATAGTCACTAGTACTCGTTAAGCCATTTACAATTGCAACACCAGAGCTTGCTCCAATTCTAGTTGCTCCTGCAGTAATCATTTTCTCCGTATCTTCGCTGCTGCGTACCCCTCCAGAAGCTTTCACACCTATAGTTGGTCCGACCGTTTTCCTCATTAATGCAATGTCTTCCACTGTTGCTCCACCTGTAGAGAAACCAGTAGATGTTTTTACAAAATCTGTTCCTGCTTCTACTGCTAATTTACAAGCAATCTCTTTTTCTTCATTTGTTAACAAACTTGTTTCAATAATAACTTTTGTTAATGCTTTGCCTTTTGCAGCATCAACTACAGCTTTTATGTCTTCTTTTACTAAATCATAATTTTTATCCTTTAATGCCCCAATATTAATAACCATATCTACTTCTGTAGCACCATTTTTTATTGCATCTTCTGTTTCAAATGCTTTCGTAGCAGAAGTAGTTGCACCTAAAGGGAAACCGATCACTGTACATACCTTAACTTCTGATCCATTAAGCAATTCACTTGCAGTTTTCACCCAAGTTGGATTAACACATACGGAAGCAAACGTATACTCCTTAGCTTCCTCACAAAGTGTAACAATTTGTTCTTTCGTTGCATCTGCTTTCAATAAAGTGTGATCAATCATTTTAGCAATGTTCATTATGATTCTCCTTTGATATATGTACTTTATAAAATTTATGGTCAAGCTCTTCGGACTAATTAGTACTAAGAGCTTGAACAACTTACGTAAAATCAAAATATTAATAAGGGATAAATGTTTAATTCGATAACTTAAGAAACAATTGCAGCTTGATCTTCTAGTTCCTCTAAAACACGGACAAATTGTCCTTCATTCACAGGATAACCAGCCTTTGTAATTTTTACTTTAACAATTTTTCCAATCATTTCTTCTGTAGCAGGGAAAACAACTTTTAGATAGTTATCTGTATATCCAACATATAGCTTTCCATTGCCATCCTCTTTGTAGACTTCCTCTGGAATAACTTCTACTACTTCCCCTTCATAGTTAGACGCATATTCTTTTGCAAGCTGATCAGAAAGAGAAATCAAACGATGTACGCGTTCATTCTTGACTTCTTCGTCAATCTGGTTGTCCATTCGCGCGGCAGGAGTTCCTGTTCTCTTCGAATATGGGAACACATGTAGCTCAGAAAATTTATGGTTTTTTATAAAATTATATGTTTCCATAAACTCTTCTTCCGTCTCACCTGGGAAACCAACAATAACATCAGAGGTGATTGCTAATCCTGGTAGTGCTTCTTTTAGCCTTGTGATTCTTTCAGCAAAGAATTCCATTGTATATTTTCTTCTCATTCTCTTTAGAACAGTGTCAGAGCCAGATTGAATAGGGATATGAAGATGGTTTACAATTATTGTTGATTTATCCAATACTTCGATTACTTCATCTGTTATTTGACTAGCTTCGATAGAAGAAATACGAAGACGCTTCAAGCCCTTTACTTGAGCTTCCAAGTCGCGAAGCAAGTTTGCTAGGTTATAATCCTTCATATCTGATCCATACCCACCTGTATGAATTCCAGTTAAGACAATTTCTTTATAGCCAGCATCAACTAATTGTTGTGCTTGTTTAATAACTTCTTCAGGGTCTCTAGAACGCATTAATCCTCTTGCCCATGGAATAATACAGAATGTACAAAAATTATTACAGCCTTCTTGAATTTTTAAAGAAGCTCTCGTTCTATCTGTAAACGAAGGTACATCCAATTCTTCATAAACACGATTTTTCATAATATTTCCAACTGCATTAATCGGCTGTCTTTCTTGTTTATACTGTGCAATGTATTCAAGCATTTTCACACGGTCCTGTGTACCGACCACAATGTCGACTCCAGGGATAGCCATTATTTCTGCTGGAGAAGTTTGTGCATAGCACCCTGTGACACAAATAACGGCATCAGGGTTTTTTCGCACGGCACGACGAATAACTTGTCGACTCTTCTTATCGCCTGTATTTGTAACTGTACATGTGTTAATAACATATACATCAGACATATTTTCAAATTCTACACGTTCATAGCCCTGTTGTTTAAACAACTGCCAGATCGCTTCCGTTTCATAATGGTTTACTTTACATCCTAATGTGTGAAAAGCAACTGTTGGCATTTTTAATCACTCCATCAATTCAAAATGATAAGATACAGCAGACAATAAATATAAAGGTGCAGTCTCTGTTCTTAGTATTCTTGGACCAAGTCCGCATGGTACAAAACCATGCTCTTTTAATAACATTACCTCTGACTCATTTAGACCACCTTCTGGCCCAAATACCGCCATAATAGATTGTCCCTTTGTCATCGACTGTAAGTTTTTCGCTAACATAGACGATTCGCCATGTTTTGCTTCTTCCTCATATGCTACTAACTTTATGTCATAGCCTTCTGAAAGTTTGATTAATTCTTTTATATTAATCGGGGTACTAACTTCTGGTATCATCGTTCGATGGGATTGTTCAGCTGCTTCTTTCGCAATTTTATTCCAGCGAACAAGCTTCTTCCCACCTTTTTTTTCATCCCATTTAACGACGGAGCGAGCTGCTATAAAAGGGATAAACTTATAAGCACCTAATTCTGTTCCTTTTTGAATAATCCATTCTAGCTTATCCCCTTTTGGCATTCCGCTCACGATGGAAACAGAAACAGGAAGCTCTATTTCTCCTTCTAACCATTGTACCACTTTTGCTGTGACTTCGTTTTCGGAAATATTTGCTATTGTACACCGTGCTACCTGCTGATTGTTATTTACACAGTAGATCTCATCCCCGATATCCATCCGCATCACACGAACAATATGATGATAATCGTCTTCTTGGATAAAAAATATATCTTCTTCATTTTTAGCAAAATAACGCTGCAATCGAATACCTACTTTCCTTTAACCAATAGATAAGGAAGAATCGCAAGACGAAACTTCCCTTTTTCAATAGTATATACGCTTACTCCTACAGCTTTAAACCGTTAAAAGATAGATAGTGCTACTCATTTGTTCTTTTTTGGGCAGTAATACTTACCCAATCTTCCATTTGAACTGTTTCAATTATTTCTAGGCCCGATGCAATAATAGCATCCTTTACTTCTTCTTTCTTCTGTAGAATAATCCCAGAAGCAATAAAGTAACCATCTTTATTTAGCAATCGATATACATCATCTGTAAATCGCACAATAACTTCTGCCAAAATATTAGCCACAATCACGTCTGCCTGTTCATTTACACCACTCAATAAATTATTTTGACGGACTGTTGTTGTTTCATGAACCTTGTTCAATTTAATATTAAGCTTTGCAGAACGTACCGCAACCTCATCCAAATCTAAGGCAAGTACAGATTTAGCTCCTAACATTGCTGCTGCAATGCTCAATACACCAGAACCTGTACCAACATCAATAACCATATCCTCTTTTTTAACTATTCTTTCCAAAGCTTGGATACATAATACAGTTGTTGGATGTGTTCCTGTACCGAAAGCCATCCCTGGATCTAATTCAATAATTAATTCATCCGTATGGACAGGCGTATAGTTCTCCCATGTTGGTACAATTGTAAATTTCTCAGATATTTTGACCGGATGATAATATTTTTTCCATGCAGTAGCCCATTCTTCTTCATTCACTTCCATAATGGAAACTTTATTTAAACCAATATCAATATTAAATAGTACTAGATTATTAATATTTTCTTTAATAGCTTCCACGGTTTCTCCAAGAAAGCTATTAATTGGTAAATACGCTTTAACTAATACACCTTCTTCTGGATAATCATCAGGATTAAGTTGGTAGATTTCGCCGAATTGGTCTTCTCTTTCCTTTATTAATTCAAAGGGATCTTCAATAACTACCCCACTAGCACCTGCTTCATGCAAAATATTTGAAATAGGTTCAATCGCTTCATTTGTCGTATGAATCGTGATTTCTGACCATTTCATTTCTACCAACTCCTTTTTGATTATGGCTGTTTTAGTAATACTTTTACTATTTAACCAGCAGACTTAAATACACTTTACTTTCCATAAGGCAAAACTTTTAGTATCCTCAGGCTTTATAAACTGGTGTTCTCCTGTCTCACTAATCCCTGGAGTTTCTCCATGTATTTTAGTCTGCTCCGTATTTCTTAAATCTTTTTTACCATAAAAACATTTTACAAATGTAGCTTTGATTATTCCCCTTTAAATGCTTTTTTTACTTTAGAGAAAAAGCTCTCTTCTTCTTCTCCTTGAGGGGAAACTCCAGTTACTTCAGCAAATTCTTGCAATAGTTGCTTTTGCTTCTCAGATAACTTTGTTGGCGTAATTAGGCGCACGATTACATGCTGGTCACCTTGACCATATCCACGAACGTTCGGAATCCCTTTGCCTTTAAGTCGGAATTTCGTTCCAGTTTGTGTCCCTGCAGGTACTTTTAGCTTTACTTTTCCATGAATGGTTGGTACTTCCACTTCATCCCCAAGTGCAGCTTGAACAAAAGTGATTGGCATTTCACAATATACATCCTCGCCGTCACGCTCGAAAAATTCATGTCTTCTTATATGGAACACAACATATAAATCTCCTGCTGGTCCACCGTTTATGCCAGGTTCCCCTTGGCCAGATACTCTTAATTGTTGACCGTCATCAATACCTGCTGGAATTTTAACACTGATTTTGCGGCGTTTTTTCACTTTCCCTGTTCCACCACAAGTTGAACATTTGTGCTTAATCTCTTTACCAGTTCCATTACAGTAATTACATGTTCTTCGATTCACAATTCGACCGAATGGTGTATTCTGCTCGACATTCAATTGTCCTGTACCGCTACAGTGTTTACATGTAACTGGCTTTGTACCAGGCTTTGCACCTGTCCCATTACATGTTTCACAATTTTCTTCTCTCGGTATTTCAATTTCGGTTTCTTTGCCAAACGCTGCTTCTTCAAACGATAGAGTCATCGTATACTGTAAATCAGCGCCTTGACGCGGTGCATTTGGATCTCTTCTTCTTGAACCTCCACCACCAAAGAAAGTGCTGAAAATATCTTCGAAACCACCAAAGCCGCCGAAGTCTCCGCCTCCACCGAAGCCTTGATTAGGATCTGTATGACCAAACTGATCATAATGAGCTCTTTTTTGATCATCACTCAGTACTTCATATGCTTCTTTTACTTCTTTAAACTTTTCATCTGCATCTGCATCCTTATTAATATCTGGATGATACTTTTTTGAAAGCTTTCGATATGCCTTTTTTATTTCATCCTTAGAAGCCCCTTTACTGACTCCTAGGACTTCATAGTAATCTCGTTTATCCATAATTGATTACCACTCCCCGATTCTTTTCACATAGATGCTATTGTATCATTTTGCTTTTCCAAAGTACAATAGTTTATTCCTATCTTTCTTAACTATCGATTAAAAACACAAAAAAATTTGCCTTACTAAAAGAAAAGTCAAAGTCAAGATAACCTGACTTTGACTTTTCACTAACAATATATTGCTTTTATACAATTATTTATCGTCTTTTACTTCTTCAAACTCTGCATCTACTACGTTGTCATCTTTACCAGATGCTCCGCCGTCTGCGCCTTGTGCTGCTTGCGCTGCTTGCGCAGCCTCTTCATACAATTTCATCGAAAGGTTTTGAACGATTTCTTGAAGAGCATCTTTTTTCGCACGAATTTCTTCTAATTCGTTTTTCTCAATAGCTGCTTTTAAAGCGTCTTTCGCTTCGTTTGCTTTCGCAACTTCGCTTTCGTCCACTTTACCTTCTAAATCTTTAAGCGTTTTTTCAGTAGTGAAAACTAATTGATCTGCTTCATTGCGTAGTTCTACTTCTTCTTTACGCTTTTTATCTGCTTCTGCATTCTCTTCTGCTTCTCTTACCATTTTGTCGATTTCTTCATCTGATAAGCCTGTAGAAGATTTAATTGTAATAGTTTGTTCTTTGTTTGTGCCAAGATCCTTCGCACGAACATTTACAATACCATTTTTATCGATATCAAATGATACTTCGATTTGCGGAATTCCACGTGGTGCTGGTGGAATATCAGCTAATTGGAAACGGCCTAATGTTTTATTATCTGCAGCCATTGGACGCTCCCCTTGAAGCACATGAATATCAACAGCTGTTTGACTATCAGCAGCAGTTGAGAATACTTGAGATTTAGATGTAGGAATTGTTGTATTACGATCGATTAACTTCGTAAATACTCCACCCATTGTTTCGATACCTAATGAAAGTGGTGTTACGTCTAGAAGTACAACGTCTTTTACATCACCTGTAATTACGCCACCTTGGATAGCTGCACCCATTGCAACTACTTCATCAGGGTTTACGCCTTTATGAGGTTCTTGACCGATTTCCTTTTTGATTGCTTCTTGAACAGCAGGGATACGAGTTGATCCACCTACTAAGATAACTTTGTCGATTTCGGAAGCGCTAAGATTAGCATCTTTAAGTGCTTGACGAGTTGGTCCCATTGTACGCTCTACTAAGTTTGCAGAAATCTCTTCAAATTTAGCACGAGATAACGTTACTTCTAAATGAAGTGGTCCAGCTTCTCCAGCTGTGATAAATGGTAAAGAGATTTGTGTAGAAGCTACACCAGAAAGATCTTTTTTCGCTTTCTCTGCTGCGTCTTTTAGACGTTGTAAAGCCATTTTATCTTTGCTTAAATCAATGCCATTTTCTTTTTTGAATTGTTCAACTAAATAATCGATAATAACTTGGTCAAAGTCATCCCCACCTAGACGGTTGTCACCAGCAGTAGATTTTACTTCAAATACACCGTCACCAAGTTCTAGGATAGATACGTCGAAAGTACCTCCACCAAGGTCATAAACTAAAATTGTTTGATCTTCGTCTGTTTTATCAAGACCATAAGCTAATGCAGCAGCTGTTGGTTCGTTTATAATACGTTCCACTTCTAAACCAGCAATTTTACCAGCATCTTTAGTTGCTTGACGTTCTGCATCATTAAAGTAAGCAGGCACAGTAATAACAGCTTTTGTAACTTTTTCTCCAAGATACTCTTCTGCATACCCTTTTAAGTATTGAAGAATAATAGCAGAAACTTCTTGTGGAGAATAGTTTTTGCCTTCTACTTCTACTTTATAATCAGTACCCATATGACGTTTAATAGACATAATAGTATTTGGGTTTGTGATAGATTGACGTTTTGCAACTTCCCCTACTTGACGTTCTCCATTTTTGAATGCTACAACAGATGGAGATGTTCTGTTACCCTCTGGATTTGGGATAACTTTTGGTTCTCCACCTTCAAGTACAGCAACACAAGAGTTTGTTGTACCTAAATCAATTCCAATAATTTTACTCATGGAAATTTCCCTCCTATTTTTTAGTATGTAACGCTTATTGACTTACTTTAACCATTGCAGGTCTAATCACTCTATCTTTTAGCTTATACCCTTTTTGAAACTCTTCTACCACGATATTAGATTCCGTTCCTTCTACTTCCTCTTGCATAACTGCTTGATGAAGATGTGGATCAAATTCTGTTCCAACCGCTTCGATAGCTTCTACACCCTCTTTTTTAAGAGCCTCAAGCATTCCACGATAAACCATTTCTACACCAGTGTATAAACTTTGTGTTTGTTCATCTACTGCCTCAATTTTTAATGCTCTTTCCAAATTATCGATGCTTGGTAATAAGTCTAATACAAGACTTTGTGCTCTATATGTTTGAGCCGCTTCCATATCAAGCCTTGATCTGCGACGTGAATTATCAAAATCAGCCTGCAGGCGAAGATAGCGATTAGATTCTTCTTCTAATTTCGCTTCTAACGCAGCAATTTTTTCATTAGCTTCCTTCAATTCTTCTTCAACTGCATTTCCCTCATTGGAAGGAGTTGCTTCTGCCTCTTCAAATACTGCTTCAACTGTTTCTTCTACATTGATATCTTCTTGCGCTGCTTGTTGTTCCATCTCAGCACTATTCGTTGTTTTTTCTTCTGCCAACTTGTTCACCTCCCTTAAAGGAATCATTTAAATGAAAGCCACCAATCCTTTATGGCACTTATTTAAATTCATTTTTCTACACTTTTAAATATTCCACAGAAGTTATTTTTGATACAAATTAGTGAGTACTTTTGTAAGGTCATTCGATAAAATATTTAATAGGCTTATGACCCTTGAATATTCCATTCTTGTTGGTCCAAGAATAGCGATTGACCCAATTTGCTCACTGCCAATACTATAAGAAGCAGAGATAATACTACAGTTTTCCATTGCGATATTATTATTTTCTCTTCCAATTTTAATGCTTATATCAGAAGAATTATTGCGAATGAGTTCTGGAATACCATCTTCTTTTTCAATCATATTCAACAAGTTTCTTATTTTTGTAATATCATGAAACTCAGGTTGACTCAAAATATTTGTTTTTCCGCCAAAAAATAATTTTTCATGCGTTTCAATTTTCACCGTTTCGGAAAGTGAATTGATAAAATACTCATAATTGCTAATATGTTGTTTCAATAAAGAAGCAACTTCTTTATAGATCTTGTTATGAAGCTTATCAATCGGGACCCCCGTTAATCGTTCATTCAAGATATTAACCAACTTCTCGATTTCCTCTGCATGAACGGAATCAGGCAAATGGAACATTCTGTTTTCGACATGCCCTGAGTCTGTCACTATAATTGCAATTGCCGTGTGGTTATTTAAAGGGACTATTTGAATCTTTTTCAATTTATTTTCCTTTACGGCAGGCCCAAGGACAATAGTAGTATAATTTGTTAAATCAGACAATATTTTAGCAGATTTTTGCACAATATTTTCTAATTCATATATTTTCTCTGCAAACAGTGAGTTAATTCTCGATATTTCTGAACGCTTTAATTTCTGTGGTGATAAAAGATGATCAACATAAAAACGATAACCCTTTTCTGAAGGAACTCGACCAGAAGAAGAGTGTGTTTTTTCTATAAACCCAGATTCCTCTAAATCTGCCATTTCATTACGAATGGTGGCGGAGCTAAACGTGATATTTTCTTTCTTCGATAAACTCCTAGAACCTACTGGTTGTGCTGTTGAAATAAAATCATCAATAATCACCTGTAATATTAATAATTGACGATCAGTTAACACATTAATCACCTCTGTTAGCACTCTTTACAAGCGAGTGCTAAATCTATATATAAAGTAGCAAAAACAAAGGGTCTGTGTCAATAATTTGCTCCTTATTTCTGCAAGAAATTTTTCCCTTCACGTATACTTCTTACCAATATTGACACTCCGTTTCTTTTGAAGACTGTTACATAATGTTAGTTATTTATTAAGCAGCCAAGCTGAAATTCACTTTGCTATCATTTTGGCTAGTCATAGGCATGCTCCGGCATCTAATGGGTGCTCCCCTTTTCGCTTTTCCCTTTAAAGCCTATGTGTATTCTGCCTGTTTAGCATTTCATAAAATTCCCAAATTAAAATATGACACCCTTTAGAAAAAAGCCTAAATTATATAGGCTCCTTTGCCAAAGCTATTCAAGGACACCAATAAAGGATTGAAACACTTCATTCCCCAAAAATCTACCCTTTTCGGTTAACTTCAAATAATCACTTTGTATTTCGATAAGCTCTCTACTTACTAACCCCTTTATTTCTTTATTAAAAAGCTGTAAGAGATTTTTTTTATATTTTTCTTCAAATAATGATAAATTCACCCCTTTATTTTTTCTTAATCCAAGGAATAATTCCTCTTCCATTTGTTCTATTTCTGTAACCTTATGTTCCTGCAAAATCGGCAACTCACCTTGTTCTAATGGCTGCATGTATTTTTTTAAAGGGCCATGATTAGAGTAGCGGTTCCCTGTGACGTAGCCATGGGAGCCAGCACCGAACCCAAAATATTCTTCATTATTCCAATAGGTTAAATTATGTCTACTTTCAAATCCAGGCTTTGCAAAATTACTGATCTCATATTGCTGAAATCCATGGCGCCCCATTTCTTCCAATAATACCCCATACATGCTTGCTTCCACATCTTCACCAGGTGTAGGTAGTTTCCCCTTTCTCATCAAGTTATAAAAAACTGTCTTCGGCTCTATAATGAGAGAATAGCCTGAATAATGCTGGATATCTAATGTAAATGCCGTCTTTAATGTCTCTTGAAAATCTTCCAATGTTTGTCCTGGCAAACTATAAATTAAGTCCACACTTATATTGTTAAAACCAATCTTTTTCGCTGATTCAATCGACGAAAACACATCTTCCGCCTTATGTGTTCTACCAATCCTTTGTAATAGTTCATTATTAAAGGATTGAACACCGAAGCTTAGACGATTGACTCCACCTTCATAAAGTGCTTTTAATTTATCTTCTGTTAAATCACCTGGATTCGCTTCAAAGGTATATTCTATCCCAGGATGATGCTGAAGTTCTGTATTAATGATTCCACATAGTCTTTCTAATTGCGAAGCAGATAAGCTTGTTGGTGTTCCTCCCCCAACAAAAATGGTAGAAAGCTGCTGCTTCCCATATTTTTCAATGGTTAACTTTATTTCTATCTCCAACGAATCTAAGTATTCATCTACCGGCTGTCCTTTTAAAAATACTTTATTAAAATCACAGTAGTGACAAATATGCTCACAAAATGGAATATGGATATATGCTGCTTGTATCAATTTTTCACAACCTTTAAATTAGTCAACTCTATTGCTAACAGGTTATTTACGCTCCTGTTTCAATGGTAAAATAAGAAAAGAGGTTGATGCTAATTTAGCACCTACCCCCTTTACTTATAGCAGTCAATGATGTGATTAGCAAGTTTCATGCATTATACTCATCTCATGCTCTCTTATCTCATTAAACACATTTATTTTTTGGGATTGCTATCATCCATACGCAATACAGCCATAAATGCTTCTTGTGGTACTTCAACGGATCCAACTTGCTTCATTCGTTTTTTCCCTTCTTTTTGCTTTTCAAGCAATTTACGCTTACGAGAAATGTCTCCGCCATAACATTTAGCCAATACGTTTTTACGCATCGCTTTGATGGTAGAGCGAGCAACAATCTTTTGACCAATTGCAGCTTGAATTGGCACTTCAAACTGCTGACGAGGAATAAGCTCTTTCAATTTCTCAACAATTACTTTTCCTCTTTCGTAAGCAAAATCCTTATGCACAATAAAACTAAGTGCATCTACTTGTTCTGCATTCAATAAAATATCCATTTTTACAAGTGTAGAAGTTTTATATCCAATCAGCTCATAATCAAATGATGCATATCCTCTTGTGTTTGATTTCAATTGATCAAAGAAATCATAAACGATTTCAGATAATGGAATTTCATACGTAATTTTGACGCGAGTTTCATCCATATATTGCATATCGATGAATACGCCTCTTTTTTGTTGACACAATTCCATAATTGCACCGACATATTCATTTGGAGCCATCATCGTCGCCTTAACATATGGTTCCTCAATTCGGTCGATTTTTTGAGGATCTGGCATTGCAGATGGATTATCTACCTTGATTTCTGATCCATCTGTCAAAATAACATCGTAAATAACACTTGGAGCAGTAGTGATCAAGTCAATTTTAAATTCACGTTCAATCCGCTCTTGAATAATCTCCATATGAAGAAGACCAAGGAAACCACAACGGAAACCAAAACCTAATGCTTGTGATGTTTCCGGCTCAAATTGCAACGCGGAGTCATTCAGTTCTAATTTTTCCAACGCTTCGCGCAAATCATTGAATTTTGCACTATCTATTGGATATAGACCACAATAAACCATTGGATTTAGCTTACGGTATCCAGGTAATGCTTCTGTTGCACCATTCTTTGCATTTGTAATAGTGTCCCCAACGCGAGTATCACCAACATTTTTAATTGCCGCTGTTAAGAAACCTACATCTCCAACAGATAAGTGATCTGTTGGAGTAGCTTTCGGTGTAAATACTCCCACCTCAATAACTTCAAATTCTTTGCCTGTTGCCATCATTTTAATTTTGTCACCAGGTTTTACCGTTCCATCAACAACACGGATATACGTCACAACCCCACGATATGCATCATATAAGCTGTCAAAAATAAGTGCTTTTAATGGTGCTTCAGGATCTCCCTCTGGAGCAGGGACTTTCTCTACTACTTGTTCAAGTATTTCTTCAATTCCTATCCCAGCTTTAGCAGAAGCTAGTACAGCCTCAGAAGCATCCAGCCCAATTACCTCTTCAATTTCATTTCTAACTCTTTCAGGATCTGCACTTGGAAGGTCGATTTTATTAATAACAGGAACAATTTCCAAATCATTGTCAATAGCTAAATAAACATTGGCTAATGTTTGTGCTTCAATTCCTTGTGCAGCATCAACTACTAGTACAGCTCCTTCACACGCAGCCAAACTACGTGATACTTCATATGTAAAATCCACGTGACCTGGTGTGTCAATTAGATGAAGGGTATAAATTTCTCCATCCTTCGCTTTATACTTTAACTGGACTGAGTTTAGTTTAATTGTAATTCCTCGTTCTCTTTCTAAATCCATAGAATCTAATAGCTGATCTTTCATCTCACGTGCAGTGAGTGCATTTGTTCTTTCTAAAATTCTATCAGCTAACGTTGATTTACCATGATCTATATGTGCAATAATAGAAAAATTCCTAATTTTTGATTGTCTTTTAAGCATTTCTTCTCTGTTCATTTAGTTCACTCCTACAATAATCGCGCATGTACACTATTTTTGATTATAGCAGTGTGAAGAATAAGATTCAACGAAAAGTAAAATGAATTACTAAACAGTCTTCTATTTTTCTTTTTCTTCAATTATATCTTCAACTAGACTCACGCCTTTTTCTGCCAAGGAAGAAACCGTATCTGCTACCCCTTTACCGATACTGGACAATAAATTAAATGCTCTCATTTCTTCTAATTGCTGTTTCTTTTGATTCAAATCATGGCTTGTGACATTTTGTCCAAGAATGGAAGCTTCTACATTTCCATCCTCATTTTTAACGGATACGGCACTTTGTAACCCCTGATCTTCGTATCCCTTCATTTTATGAATTCCGCTATTTGCTTGCTGCATTCCAAATAATACACATATAAACATTAACATAACGATTCCTACAGCACCTAAAGTATATAGTTTCAACTTGATCAAGCCCCTTTAATCTAATTATCAAGTCTGCAATTCCCTTACTTATCCCCTATTAACGTGAAGCAAGAACTTCACTTTTTGAAGCTTCCTATTCACTAATTAAAGTAATACTTTCCTAGCAACTCTATTAAAATTATATGAAAGTACTAGGAAAGATAGAACCACTTTTCTAGTATTTTAATGAGTATTATATCCAACATTTTCTTGATTAATTGCTGAATGGAGGGCAGCATTCAAGCCGTTAGCAAGCAAGTTAGCCATATCTTCAATAAAAACATCTACTTCTTTTGGAGTTACCATTAAATTATGACCGATTGGTGATAACACCTCATAAATTAGCTTTCTTTTTTCCTCTTCAGGCAATGTTCCAATAATTCCAAGAAAAGTCTTCCGATGGTGTTCTTCCGGTAAATCCTCATCTGTCAGTTTCCGCTTTTCTCCAAAGGTTAGGCCTGCTGGTGCTAATGCTCTCGACGGCTTATCTCCCTCTCTGAGCTCTTTTCCGAAATGTTTTAAAATATAATCTATCGTATCGCTAGTGATTGATACAGCGTCCACTACAGTTGGAACTCCAATTGCAATCACTGGTCTTCCTAATGTTTCTTTGCTTAGTTCTTTCCGTTTATTTCCTACCCCAGATCCTGGATGGATTCCTGTATCTGAAACTTGGATAGTAGAGTTTACACGATCTATTGAGCGAGAGGCAAGTGCATCAATTACAATAACAAAATCAGGATTCGTTTTTTCTACTACTCCTTTAATTATGTCGCTCGTTTCTATTCCTGTAAGGCCCATTACTCCTGGTGCTAAGCTTGATACAGGGCGATACCCTTCTTCCACACTTTCTGGCTGTAATTCATATAAATGTCTCGTTACAAGTATATTTTCGCAAACCTGGGGTCCTAATGCATCTGGCGTAACATTCCAGTTCCCTAACCCAACTACTAAACAAGAAGCATCCTCTCTTATATTGCTCTGCTTTAAAAACTGTGAAAACTCTTTTGCAAATAATTGCTCTACTTTCTCTTGCAATTTAGTATCCTGCTGTCTTATTCCTAATACTTCTATTGTTAAATATTTCCCTTGCTTCTTCCCTATCATTTCTTCGCCCTTTTCCGTAACTTCCACATAGGACATTTTAATGCCATTTTCTTCTTTTTCCTTGATAATCACACCATCAAGCTGTGATTGGTCTTGTTCATTTTGAACAAGACTTTGATTATGTAAAGCTAAATCCTTCGCCTCAATAGCTAAGTCAGTTCGTATAGAATACATCCTTAAATCTAGTTTTTCCTCCATCGTTATCCCCTTCCAATCGAATTAATATAAACGTATTATTAGCATTGCCTTTCTATCGAAAAAAATTCATATTGTCCAAATTAGCAGGAAGTCTTGCATTATTAGTCCTCGTTTGATAAAATATCACTTGTTCTTTAAGTTTTTTAGGAATGTATATATCGAGTTTATATATGAACTTGATGCTTCTTTTTAGGAGGTGAACGTAAATGCCAAATATTAAATCTGCTATTAAACGTGTAAAAACTAGTGAAGCTCGTAACGCTCAAAACACTACAGTTAAATCTGCAATGCGTACTGCTGTTAAAAAGACTGAAGCTGCTATTGCTCTTAATGATACAACTGCTGCAAATGAAAGCTTTGTAGAAGCTGCTAGTAAATTAGACAAAGCTGCTGCAAAAGGTCTTATTCATAAAAATGCTGCTGCTCGTAAAAAATCTCGTTTAGCGAAAAGAAAAAATGCTTTAAACGCATAATGAGTAAAAAAAAGACTATCGAATAGATAGTCTTTTTTTATGTCCTTTATTTATAAATTTTGAAAAATATGACTTTCTTAATTTTTGCATACAACCCTTTTTTACACCCCATGTCCTAATTGAAATAAAATCATTTCGATCACCATATTTTTAGGCATTGTTCCTGTTTTCAACTGATAGTCGCCTTCAGCAAATAGTTGGATACATTTTGTTAATTCATCTTCTGTAAAACGCTGGGCTTGTCCTGCTGCTAATTTCACTCGAAAGGGATGAACTTTTAAAACCGATGCAATTTGCTGTTGTCCATATCCTTTTTGCGCGAGAGCCTTCACTTGATAGATTAAGCGGAATTGGTTCGCTATTATAGAAAGAATTTTTAATGGCTCTTCATTTTGCTTCAATAAATCATAATAAATCCGCAAAGCTTCATCTATTTTTTTAGAGATCACTTTATCAACCAAGCTAAAGATATTTTGCTCCAACGATTTCGCAACTAATTCTTCTACAATTTCTTTTGTTATTAATTTTGAATCTTGTACATATAAAGCCATTTTATCAATTTCCGTTGTTAAAAGGGATAAATTCGTTCCAGCAAGACTTAGTATCGTGTCTAATCCGTCTTCATTTATCTCAACCTGATTATACGCTGCACGTTGTTTCAACCATTTCTTCAATTCTTGTTCATTTAATTTTTTCGCTTCTAAAACAGATGCCGCCGTTTTTAACTGCTTAGTTATTTTCTTTCTCTCATCTAATTTTTCGTAACTAGCTATAAAAATCATTGTAGTAAACGGGGAAGGCTGTTTCAAATATTCCTCTAATTTCTTTACATCATGTTCTACCTTTGACTTAGATTTTTCAGCTGTCAGGAAAAACGGATTATTTAATACAATTACTTTTCTTTCCCCAAAAAAAGGAATTGTTTCTGCATCCTCTATTGCTAATTCTATCGGTGTTTCCTCTAAATCATATGTAGATAAATTAAAATCCTCATCATCCTCGTTTAATAAAGATTGCAACAGTAAATATTTTGTTTCATTTATTAGAAAAGACTCCAGTCCGTATAATAAATAGACAAAAGAAAAATCTTTACTCTTTATTTTTTTCCATAATTCTTCGATCATTTCTTCTCCCCATTCCCTAAAAACTTGAATTGCTTATCTATTACTAAACCATTATTATATACGAAATTCTTGTTTTTTGTCCTTTTTTTAAAATTTGCTCCTATAATAACAGAAAGAAGGTCCTCTTGATAACCTCTCTCTTGTCAAAGAAAATTCTTATATAAAGCGTTACTTTCGCCTTATCAAGATTAACTAGTAGCGAGAAAAAAGTGATCAGAGGAACCTTCCTTCAATCTATAATGAACGTTACACATTAAGGCCTAGGATACTTAATGTGTAACGGTGCACTTTGTGGTATTCATAGTTTGCACGAATGGTCTAAAATCTATTTGTGTCAAGTCCTGACAGCTGAGGAAATGCGTAGCATGTCAATTTTAGATAAGTATTTTTTGGTCCTTTTGGATAGGTATTTAAGTGACATTTTCCAATTAATTATAGCCATTCTCTTTTGCTATATTCTATGGAATTTGCAAATGAAATGTGCCACCTTTTTCGGAAAAATAAAAAGTAATGCCCCCATTTTCATCTGTTCTGAAAACTTTTACTTTGTTTTCATTTAAGGTAGTAAGAACTTCCTTACTAGGATGATGATAAAGGTTATTTTCTCCTACTGATATGACGGCAATCCTTGGTTTTAGCCGCTCGATAAATTCACTTGTTGAAGAAGTTTTGCTCCCATGATGCCCCACCTTTAAAATATCTATATTTTTTAAAAGTGGAAATTCCCGCAATAACGCTTGTTCCCCTTCTTTTTCTATATCCCCTGTAAAAAGCCATTTGATATTTGAAATCTTTGCAAATATCACTATGGACCCATTATTCTTCGTTAACTCCTTATTCTCTAAAGGAGATAAAACCCAAAAAGAATCCTTCCCTACACTCCATTTTTGTCCTGCTTGTACAAAGCGAATAGGGATGTGTTTCTTCTCCGCTAAAGCGAATAATCTTTCTTCCTCTACAGAACGCTCACCTATAACATTAGGATAGATTATTTCTTTTACCCTTAATTGCTCCATCACTGCAGTACTTCCTCCAATATGGTCTAAATCACCATGTGTTAATATCAATTTGTCAATCGTATATATCCCCTTACTTTTCAAAAAAGGAACAACTGTATTCTCCCCCACTTCAAAGGGCTCATCTCGCATTTGCCAGTCCTCCATAGGGAAGGTTACCGTACCTCCAGTATCAATAAGATAGGTGCCCTTATTATTCGGCAAATTAATAAGAATACTATCGCCTTGTCCTACATCAATAAAAGTGATTTCTCCTTTTGATAAATAGGCATTATTAATAAACTGAAGACTAACAAGCAATATCGGAAGACAATACAGCCATTTCCTCGATTTCTTTGATATGTTTTCATATAAATAAAAGAAAATCGGCAAACTGACAATATAAGCGCATAGAAAAAAGAAAGATGGTCTTCCTAAAATAAGCGTGCTAAAGGGATAACTAGCGAGCTTTAACACCATTTTATCTGCAAGCATTAGCACAATATCCAAAGGGAAAGAAAATAAGGAGAGATTTTGTGGGAATAGAAAAGAGAGCACATAAAGGATGATTAAACATGGCAAAACAATGACCGTATAAAAAGGGATAAAAATAAGATTCGCTAGCAAGGATAAAGTAGGAATTTCAAAAAAACAGTACAAAATAACTGGAATTACTGCATATTCGGACACAAATGTAGTAAAGAAGTACATTTTAACGGTGGAGGACTGATACTCTTTAATAAGAGTGAAGGAAATAATGAGGAAGACACAAACGATAAAAGACAACAAAAAACCAATACTAAAAAGCATTCGTGGCTGCATAATTAAACAAAAACAAAATACTATACTAATTATATCAATCATGGGCAATGGAGATAAAATACGAAATTTATTTTTGGCTAATAAAATCATGCTGGTTAGAACAGCCCTAATTACCGATGGACTTAATCCTGTCAGCACCGCATAAATAGGCAAAAGTAGCAGCAAAACAGTGCTAGCCCTTTCTTTCGTTAATCCAAATCGGATCATCACAAAATAAAGAATCCCTACTAAAACAACAACATGTGAACCTGAAATAGCTAATAGATGGATAATCCCTAAGCGCTGATAAGCTGTTTGAAGATCCTCATCCATCATTCCAAGATCTCCAAAAATGAGTGCTTCTGCAATAGGAATGGTTGTCTCTGAAAAATGCTTAGCAATCCAGATCATCCCTTTTTCTCTCAGCTGCTTTAATAATAAGATGAAATCCTTTTCTTTCACACAGTTTGTTAAATCTAAATTTTCTATCGAGAATATCCAATAAATAGATTTGTTTTCAAGATACTGCCTATAATTAAAGCCATTCTCATTTCTTTGGGAAGTTGGAAGTGATAACCCCCCCTTAAGCATGCACGTTTTTCCTATCACCTTTGCTTCTTCTAAGAAAGCTTTTTCTTTTTCCGTATCTATTTTGTAGGAGACAAGCAGTTTTTCTTTTGTTTGTTTATCCTTTCCAACAGTCCTCCACCTATCCCCGTCTACCGAAGCTTGCTCTATGAAGGTGATGCTTAAAGAAGCATCACCCTCCTTTATTTTCGAGTGGTTTATTTGATGATCATAACTTCCTCGAACAAGAAAAAGAAGAAAAACACAAACCAGAAAACCACTTGATCCTAACGCTACTTTTTTTGCTAATAAAAGCCACCCTATGAACACGCAAAATAATAAATAAAATAATAAATGCTGAACATAAGAACATAATATTCCCAAAAACGCTGAAATCGCGAAATACAGTAACCTTGCTTGAAACATAAATCGCTCCTAACCACTGCAGTAGACCGGGAAAGGAAAAGGAAGATCAAATAGACGTCTTTGCTGTAGGTATTATAGAAAATAATTCTACTGCTCTTTTTTCCAACATATCTACATCCACAGTATCTGTATTATTTTCTTTCAATTGTTTAATAATAGTTTCCACAAAAACCTTTTTCTCTTCTTTTTTATCAAGATCCTTTCTATCCACTTGTACAGTTGCAATTTTAGCCTGTTCAAAAAGCTCTAGTGCATATGGATGATTTTTGTAATCCATAGCATAATACACTGTTTTAATTCCTGCTTGTACAATTGCTTTGCAGCACTGGAGACAAGGAAAATGAGTGACATATATATCTGCCCCGTCTGTTGGAACTCCAAATTTAGCACATTGTAAAATCGCATTCATTTCTGCATGAATTGTTCGAACACAATGATTCTCAATTACATAACAGCCTTCATCAATACAATGAACGCCACCAGCTATACTCCCGTTATATCCACCAGCAATTATGCGCTTATCCCTAACAATAGTCGCTCCAACTGCCAATCTTGTACATGTGCTTCTTAAGGCTAACAACTCACTTTGAGCCATAAAATACTCGTTCCATGAAATTCTATCCAATTTATATACACTCCCCTAGATAACGAATAAAGACAATACAATAATCTAATTCTTCATTTAGTTTATCGGGAAGTATGTTTTGAGTCAATTGCGAAAAAGATGCTATTGGATTGCTTCATTGCTGATTTAGCCTTTCTGTCGGCTCATTGTTACTATAATGAAAATTTAGTTTATTGAAATTAAAGGTTCCAATTTTTCATATGTTTTCTCGCCAATTCCAGTTATATTTTTTATATCCTCCTTCGCAGAAAACCCTCCATTTTGTTCACGATATTCTATAATTGCGGCCGCTTTAGACGGTCCTACTCCCGGCAATTCAAGCAATTCCGTTTCACTAGCTTTATTTATATTAATTAATCCCTCGCTAGAAGAAAGACTTGCTTGGTTGCTAGCTTCATCAATAGCAGCTTCTTCCTCTTCTCCAATATAAGGAACATAAATAATCATCTCATCGGTTACTTTCATCGCAAAATTAACTGCATTTTTTTCTCCATTTTGCAAAATTCCTCCTGCCTTATTAATAATGTCATTCACACGCTCTCCCTCACTTGCTTCATAAACTCCTGGATTTTTAACCGCCCCTTTTACATCTACTAGCATCAATGTAGCTTGATTGTCTTCAACGATAGTATCCTCTTCTGCCATTTCCTCTTCAGCAGCAAATAAATCTTCTTGCTGAAAGGAGTCTTCTTGATCGTTTTTTTGCATCAAGAGAGGGGAAAAACGAAATAGCAATAAAAGAAGCATGCCTCCTAAAACAGGGATAAGGAACTTTTTATTTTTACGAAGCCAGTCCATCATAACTAATCATCCTTTCAGGTATATTTTGTATTGTTGCTTCATATCGTTATATGAGAAACCGCTCATTATAGGGGGGGAAGAAAAAGTGAAAATAGGAATGATTGGTACAGGAAATATGGGGAAAATATTAATAGAAGCGATGCTTGACGGAAATGCTATTTCCCCCGAAGACTTATTTATTTACAATCGAACAATCGACAAAGCGATAGAAATTAAAGAAAATTACCCAAACATTAATATATGCCCTAGTGATATCGAAATTGCAAAAGAAACAGATCTTATCTTTTTATGCGTAAAGCCCCATGATATGTATGGTGTCGCCCAAAACATTACACCTTTTTTAACAAAGGATAAATGTGTTGTATCCATTACAAGTCCAATTAGCCCTGACCAGCTTGATACTTTCTTTAACTGCTCTGTTGCACGGATTATTCCAAGCATTACAAATAGAGCATTAGCAGGGGTATCTTTATTCTCTTTTGGAAGCAATTGTACGGATGAATGGAAAAAACAATTAGAGAGTTTCTATGAAAAATTTTCAACACCATTAGAAATTGGAGATAATATTACGAGGGTTGCCTCTGATATAGTCAGTTGTGGACCGGCATTTTTTTGTTATCTTACTAGAAGGTTCATAGATGGAGCAGTGGAGGAAACAGAAATTGATTTAGACACAGCCACTAAATTAGCAAGTGAAATGCTGATTGGGTTAGGAGAGTTATTAAAGAAAGGGTATTATACTTTACCTACTTTACAGGAAAAAGTAAGCGTAAAGGGCGGAATCACTGGCGAAGGAATAAACGTATTGGAACGCGAGATAGGAGATACCTTTAACCAATTATTTCAAGCTACACAGGCCAAATATGAGGATGACCAGCTATCCCTTAAAAATCTTGTCTCAGGGCATAAAAATATCTAATGCTATCAATACATTCTATGCTACTTAATTGAATTCCTTCTGTAATTACAAATTATTAAATTATTATAAGCTAACGTTAAAATTTTTGACCATAAGACATAAAGAAGGAAATGTTCTATCTGCTGAACATTTCCCTTTCTTGTTATTAAGACTTTTTCTTAATTCTTTAGAAAAAACCATTTTTAAAACAGCTTATTTTTTCTTACAATAAAAGAATAGACGCTCTGCCTTTTCATTTATTGGGCCCTCTGAAAAATCGGCTTCTACTTTCAGTATTGTAAAACCAGCTTGTTCGATCCATTCAATATATTGCTCCAAAGAATAGGTTCGTTGAAAATGGAGTTCATCATAGCGACGATACATATCTGTTTTGTCATCCAATTGAAAAAAGCTTAAATCATGTTCTACACTATTCGGATAGTCTCCTTCATAGCATTGCCAAATAAGGCTTACATCCTCATCATTCACCGCATAGGTTTGATTGATAAATAAATGATTCATCTTATACAAAGAATGAACATCAAAGATAAATAGACCATTTTCATCTAAATGCTCATAAACGCTTTTAAAAGTATTGATAACATCTTCGTCTGTTTGTAAATAATTGATGGAATCGCAGCAAATACAAACGATATCAAAGACAGGCAAGCCTTCTAACTGAGACATATCCTGCTCTATATAAAATACAGCTTCGCCTGCTTCCATTGTTTTGGCTTGCGCAACACTTAGCATATCCTCCGATAAATCAATCCCGGTAACTTGAAAACCAGCCCGTGACAACCTAATGGATAATTCACCTGTACCACACGCTAAGTCTAAAAGGTTTGCTCCTTTCACTTTATAATCGTTTGCTGCCTTTTTTATAATCTGTACCCACTTATCGTATGGTACATCATGCATTAGACGATCATAAAGATAGGCAAACTGCTCATAACTCATTGACTAATCACGCTTTCAATGTTTTCAACTGGAGCGTCTCCCCAAAGGCGTTCTAAATTGTAATAGGTTCTTTCATCGCGATGGAAAACATGTACGATGATATCTCCTAAATCAACTAAAATCCACTTCGCTTCATTATATCCTTCAAAGCGTTTAACCGAAATACCCAGCTCTCCAGATTTATCTTTAATTTCATTTGCAATTGCTTGTACTTGCTTGTCTGAATTACCGTGACAAATCACGAAATAATCTGCTACAAGGGATATACCTTTCATATTTAGCGCAACAATATTTTCTGCTCTTTTATCATCCGCTGCTTTTACAGCAGTCCATAATAAAGTACGTTCATCCATTCAATCAACCTCCATATTTATACAATAACTATTATATGCTTCAAAACTTAAAGGAAATACAGCTCGATTATTTCGAATTAGAAATATAATCGTATTTTTCACCGCTTGTAAAAAAGCACGGTCAAAATCCACTTCAGCTAATTCCCTTACCTCATCAACACCAAGAAATGCTCTTCCCGGTTCAATATAATCAGCTAAATAAATTATTTTCTCGAGCTTGCTCATTTCAGGTCTACCAGATGTATGGTATCGAATTGCATCAAGTATTTCCTTATCTTTAATACCTACTTCTTTCTCTACTAAAAAAGCCCCAACCGGCGCATGCCATAATTCAGAATGAAATAACAAAAGATTTGGATCCATGTTTTGCCCGACAATAATCTTTTTCATTTCATCCTTGGAGCGGAATTTTGCGTAATCATGAAAAATCGCTGCCAATTCCGCCTTTTCAACATTCCCACCATATTTAGTCGCTAGCTTAATAGCTGTTTCCATTACCCCAATTGTGTGAATATAACGCTTTTCCGTTATCTGTTCTTTCACTATCCGCAATGCTTCTTCACGATTCATATAGTCGATTCTCCTCAATATATCTCTTTACTTCATCTCTTACTAAAAATGAAATAGTTTCCCCTTCCTTCACCCTTTCACGAATTAAGCTAGAGGAAATATTAATATCAGGAACCTTTACATACTGAACAGGATAAACTGTTTCAAGTTCATATTTAGGACGGTTTACACTTATGAATTGTACCATTTCCATAAGCTCTTGAATTTTATACCAATTAGGCAAATATTCTACCATATCTGCACCTATTATAAAATAGAAATCAATAGTAGGATAAGCCTCTCCTAATAGTGTCATTGTATCGAATGTATATGATTTTCCTTCTCTACCCAATTCAATTGTTTGGATAGAGAAAGAAGGGTGATCCTCTATCGATAATTGCAACATGTCCACTCGCTGATTATTCGTTACATTCCCTGATTTTATTTTATGTGGAGGTTCTTGATTTGGCATAAACCATATTTCATCTAATTTTTTTGCATGGAGCACTTCATTTGCAATGATCAGATGTCCTATATGAGGTGGATCAAATGTTCCACCCAATATCCCTACTTTTTTCAAAAAAATCGCCTCTTAACCGCTTTAAGATGGTAAATTTATCGTTTTATTTTCTCTTGATTCTTTATATAAAACGATTGTATTTCCGATAATTTGGACTAACTCACTTTTCGTTCCATTTACTAGTTCACTTGCAACAGTGTCTTTATCTTCATCACAATTTTGTAAAATACTAATTTTCAATAATTCTCTTACTTCTAAAGCCTCACTAATTTGCTTGATCATATTTTCATTTACGCCGCCTTTTCCTACTTGAAAAATTGGACTTAAATGATGTGCCTTTGCTCGTAAAAATCTTTTTTGTTTACCTCTTAACATGTATTATCCTCCTAGTTGTGTTAAAACACATTGTTTCATTCTTTCTGTATCCGGAAAAAATCCTTGCCATTTCTCAAATGCTAATGCCCCTTGATAAACAAACATATCAATCCCGTTTTGTGTTTTTGCGCCTTTAATTTTCGCTGCACTTAAAATTTTCGTTTCGAGCGGGTTATAGATAATGTCACTTACTAGCGCTTCTCTCTTCAAATTAGTTAGCTGAATAGGTGTATCGTCAATATGTGGTGACATACCAATAGATGTCGTTTGTATAATAAGATCATACTCACTAAGCGTCTTTTCCGCTGAAGCAAAATCCATTATATTCGTATTCACAGGATAGGGACACGCGTCTTTTAAAGCAGCTGCGTTTGAAAGTGTGCGATTACAAATGTCAATTTGTAGCACCCCATACTGAGCCAATGTAAAATAGATTCCTCTAGCAGCGCCACCACTACCGATTATGATTATTTTTCTCTGCGGCAAGTCCGGGAGCTGTTTTAACAGTCCTCTTAAATATCCTTCTCCATCTGTATTATACCCAATCCACTTTCCTTTTTCACAAACCACGGTATTGACAGCACCAATGGCTTTACTCAATGGGTCTAGTTCATCCAAAAAGGGAATGATTGCTTGTTTATGTGGTACGGTAACATTAAAGCCAGCTATGTTCATATCTCTTAACTCGATTAATCCACTTTCAAGCAGTTCTTTTTTTATATGTATCTTCTTCATTTCAGCATCTATTCCGTAGAATTGAAAAAGATCATTGTGCATGGCAGGTGACATCGAATGTTGAATTGGATCGCCAATTACTGCATAATTCTTCCTCATACCGCTCTCCCTTCCCCTTATTGAAATTGCTCATTATACCTTAAATCAATGATTTACGAAGCATTGCATGAACCCCTTTTGGTACATAAACAGCTACTTGAATATTTGGTTCATTAACTGTTATCCAGCCCAGTCCCGAAAAAACAATATCTGTCTTCGGTTCTTTTATCGAGAAATCATGTCTTACTAGCTCTGGAAAATCATCCATTTGCTCTCTATTCGGTGGAGTCAATAATTCCCCTGCATGCTTATTATATAATTCATCTGCATTTTCCAATTTCGTACGATGAATCGTTATCTCATTGGAAAAATAGCAGACAAAGCTATTACGCTCCCCTTTTACAAAATCAAATCTAGCTAGTCCGCCAAAGAAAAGTGTTTGTTTATCGTTTAATTGAAAAATTCTCGCTTTAATTTCTTTCTTCGGAGTAATAACTTTTAAATCCTTTTTATCAACAAAATGAGCCATTTGATGGTGATTAATGATTCCAGGTGTATCCACTAAAAATTTGCCATCAGATAATGGAATTTCAATAATATCTAGGGTTGTACCAGGAAAATGGGAAGTCGTGATTACATTTTCTTCGCCAGAAACCTCTTTAAGAATTCGATTAATAAATGTCGATTTCCCAACATTCGTACAGCCAACCACATAAACATTTTTTCCATGACGATGATATTCAATTGCGTCTAATACTTCCTTCACATTCTTTCCTTTTTCTGCACTAACGAGATACACATCTTCAGGTCTTAACCCTAAATCTTTTGCTTCTTTTTTCATCCAATTGATAACTTTCTGCTGTTTCACCGATTTCGGTAAAAGATCGACTTTATTTCCTATTAATAAAACCTTATTTTTCCCAGTGAAACGATGCAATCCAGGCAGCCAGCTTCCGTTGAAATCAAATATATCTACTAATTTGACAATCAGGCTATCACTTTTGCCAATCTCATTTAAAATTTTCAAAAAGTCATCATCTGTTAAAGAAACATCCTGTACTTCATTATAATGCTTTAAACGGAAACATCTTTGACAAATTACTTCTTCTTTTTCCAAAGAAGAAGAAGGTGCATATCCTAGTTCATTTTTATTTTCCGTCTGAATGACAACTCCACAGCCAATACAATGTATTCTTTCTGTCACGTATTAATCCTCCCAAGTCAATTTTCCGTTTCTACGAAACCAATTTAAAATTCTTCTTTCAATTTTCCGATTGATCCTTGTCATAAAACCATCCGTTTGTGCAACAGGAACCACTAAAATAGTATGAAAGCCACTTCTATTACCACCAAGAACATCCGTTAATAATTGGTCGCCAATGACAACCGTTTCTTCTTTTTTTACATTCATTTGCATGATAGCTTTATTGAAAGCTCGCCCAAGTGGTTTGCGCGCAGCAAAAATAAAAGGAATTTGCAATGGATCTGAAAACGACTTTACTCTCGTTTCTTTATTATTAGAAACAATTGTTACTTTAATGTCATTTCTCTTCATTTCTGCAAACCATTCGATAATTTGTGGTGTTGCAAGTGGCCGATCCCATTCCACTAACGTATTATCTAAATCAGTGATAATCCCTTTAATTCCTTTTTCTTTTAAGCTTTCTGGAGAAATCTCAAATATATTTTTAACAAACTGATTAGGCAAAAATTGATTAAACACTAAAAAAACACCTCTTAACTCTCTCATTTCTATGCTTTTTCCAATATTTCTTGTTCTTTTATGGTAACCATTTTTACGGTAGAAGAAAATAATATTATACCGTTTTTCTTCTTAAAGAAGATACCCTATCCATTCTTTTTTTGATAATAACAAAATAATTTTCGACAAAAAACGCATTTTTCAACATATGTGGATAACATTATACACATAATACCCATTGATTTATGTGTCATCCACATACTTCTCAACAAAATAATCACAGGTTATCCACTAATCATTGTGGATAAACGAACAGTTGTTCTCTATGTTTATTTTTGTTAAAGTAAGGATACAGAATAATATCCTATAAACTTCCAAGACAGTTTGCAGAAAAAGGAAGAAAAACAAAAAGTGTAAATCCTACTATCTATTTTATTGGACAAGCCATGTATTTCAAAAAAACTATGTCGAATATGTATATTTAGTATGTATGGTACCCACTTTTTTAAAACACTAATTTTACCTCAGAAGAAGAATGAACACCTTTTTCAGCACTGAAGACAACCACATTTATATATTTGTTTCTTGCTAAAAGTTCTAACTATTTATTCGAATGGAGGTGTTTCTGGCATGCGAAAACTGTCAGATGAATTACTGATTGAGTCATACCATAAAGCTAGGGAACTAAATTTAAGCCCTGAATTTATTCGTCTCATCGAAACTGAAATTCACCGACGTTCTTTAAGCAACAAGATAAAAGTTTCCTCTTGAATAAGTGAAAAGCGATAGAACCATCTATACATTTGAAAACAGCCTTTAATTAGGCTGTTTTTCTTTTAATAATATTTGGTCATTCCCCGTAAATTTTTCTATCCTAGCAAGAAATAAACAACACAAGCATTTATTCTAAAGAAAACCAAAATGATTCATACTTTTCCAGTTACACACATTAAAAGGCAGTTGTAGTTTCATTTTATTGAGCCTTCAATGTATCTACGTTACTATGTTCTCCAATAACCTCTCCTATTTTAACCGGATATGGTAGAGAAGGAAAGTCCTTCTGTATAAATGTATTTTTTTCAAATAGTAACACAACTGTTGATCCGAAAGAAAAATAGGCCATTTCCTCTCCTTGTACTAGACGGTCTTTTTTATGGCTCCGTACTATTGAGTTAATAAACATTGCTCCAACTTTCACCATACAAATACTATTTCCTTCTTCGGCCTGGATTTCTGTTATAGACCGATAATTTTTAGAAAGGGTAGATTTCCCCCACTTTAATCCATAATTATTAACAGGGTACGATTTACTTCCAAGTGTCCAACAGTTTGTAACGGTACCTGTAGCAGGACAGTGAATTCGATGATAATGACTAGGACTTAAATAAAAAATAAGATACGTCCCATCGACATATTTATTAACCGTTTTTTCATCTCCAAGCATTTCATGAATAGAATACGATTTTCCCTTAACTAAAATAGTACAATCGCTCCTAACTTTCCCAATATCTTCAATTACTGCATCAACAGGGCTAATTATTTCTCCTGGAGCTGCATGAATCTCTCGACAATTTGCTTTTAATTTTCTAATAAAAAATTCATGCAGCGACCGATATTCATTTAATTGTTTTTCCATTTCTTCTATATTTATTTGGTAAACCTTTGCAAAAGAAGGGATAATAAAACGACTCCTTCTAGAACAGGCAAATTTCTTAATTAAATAGGAACTCCATCTTCCGTTTGTTAGTTCGATACAAAGTCGATACATTGTTTCTTTCAACAAAGCAATCCTCCAATGAATAAAATTTTTCTTTACGAATATTCATATACTACATTAAAATTATATATGATTATATTAAAAATAGTTGTATGAAATTCATTTCATACTGGGAGTGAATCTAATGTTTTTACATGAAGTTTTAGAACAAACAATTAAGAAAATTAAAACACAACTAGCTAATGTTTTAACTTTAACAAATATTTTTCTAGGTGCTTTTGCCATTATTTATAGTTTAAAAGGACATCTCCAATTAAGTCTATTACTTATTTTTATTGCTGCATTAGCAGATCGACTTGATGGAATGACTGCCAGAAAGTTTAATATTGAATCTGAACTTGGTAAACAGCTTGACTCCATGAGCGATATCATTTCATTTGGAGTGGCACCAGCATTATTAGTATACCAAGGAGTACTATTTGAATTAGGGGCACCAGGCTCATTTTTTACAGTCCTCTATATTGTATGTGGAGCTTTTCGATTAGCTCGATTTAATATTACAGAAAGCCATGGCTTTTTTACAGGCTTACCGATAACGGCAGCTGGTTGTATCTTAACCTTTAGCTGTCTATGGCTCGCTTTCCTACCGCCACACATTTACTTATTTCTTATGCTCATTCTCTCCATATTAATGATTGGAAGTTTTAAATGGAGAAAGATTTAACTTGCTCTAACGAAGGGCATTTAGCCTTTTATAATGAAAACAAAGGACCTCATCATACAGCTGTAAAATGCTAGATGATGAGGTCTCTCGATTTTATCTTTTCTATAATACATGTCCATTGCTTTTTTCAAAAATACAAACGTTCGATTTATTATTCAGCTGTTAACTTCAAGAATTCTTCTACATCATTGATACAAAGCTGAATAGCACTGTTCCAAAAAGCTTCTTTTGTTAAATCAATTTGGAGGTGCTTATATGCCAATTCTTCCACTGTCATGCTTGCAGTATCCTTTAATAAAGCAATATACTTCTCCTCATATCCTTTTCCTTCTTCTATAGCTTTTGCATAGATTCCTAGAGAAAACAGGAACCCAAATGTATAAGGGAAATTATAGAAAGGTACACCTGTAATATAAAAATGTAACTTTGACCCCCAGAAAGAAGGATGATATTCTGCTAAAGCCTCTCCATATGCTTCTTTTTGAGCATCCAGCATTAATGTATTTAATCGCTCTTTGCGAACTAGACCATTTTGACGCTCTTCATAAAATTTAGTTTCGAATAAAAAGCGAGCATGAATATTCATCAATAATGCAATGGATCGCTGTATTTTATCTTCCAGTAATACCAGCTTTTCTTCATCCGTTGCCGCAGCTTTTACAGCCGCATCCGACACAATCATCTCCGCAAACGTAGACGCTGTTTCTGCCACATTCATCGCATAATTTCTATTTAATGTATGCATATCCCTCATCACATAGGTATGAAAACCATGACCCAATTCATGAGCTAGTGTGGAGACATTTGAAGGAGAACCAGAATACGTCATAAAAATCCGCGATTGAGCACTTTCTGGAAAATAAGTATGAAAGCCCCCTGGTCGCTTGCCTTTTCTATCTTCAGCTTCTATCCATCTATCTTCAAATGCTTTTTTTGCAAAAGTAGCCATTTCTGTTCCGAATTGTTCAAAGTGCTTAATGATAAATTCAGCACCCTCTTGATATGGCATTTTTGTTTCTACCTTTCCTAGTGGGGCATCTAAGTCATACCAACTCAACTTTTCTAAACCTAACAGTTTCGCTTTTCTATCTAAGAACTGCACAAACGGTTGTTTATTTTTTGAAATCGCATTCCACATCGCTTGTAATGTCTTTTCTTGCATGCGATTAATATCTAATGGTTCTTTTAAAAAACTATTCCAACCTCTCATTCCATAAATATTTAATCGAAAGCCAGCTAAATGGTTTAATGTTTTTGCAAGAACTTCTCCATTTGCATCCCATGTCTTTTCCCATTCTGAAAATACCTTTTTACGAATAGAACGATCTGGGCTAGAAAATTTATTTGCTGCTTGTCCGACAGATAATTTCTCCTCTTGAAAAGGAATCTGCATTTTTCCAACGATGGTATCATACATTTGGCCCCAGCCATAATACCCGTCAACACTTAATTTATTTATAAGCGTTTCTTCAGCTTCTGATAATTTCTCTTTTGCTGCTGTTCTTCTTTCCGACAGTACAAAATAAAGCTCCTCCAGCTCATTTGCTTTAAAAAGGGAGTCCCATTCTATATCACTGTATAAGGATAATTTCCCATCAAGGATTGTTAATACATTTTGAAATGTGGCACTTAATTCTGTTACTCTTCCCCTTAATGTGCTTGCCTCTTTATCCTCCATATTCTGTGCTTCTAAACAACTAACAAAAGCACCTGCCTGCCTTACTTTTCTTACAACTACTTCAAACTGTTGTACAATTTGCTGTAAAACATCTTGGTCCGCTTTTTCTTTTAAAGGCTCAAACTTATGTACATACATTGATAATTTATCAATTTCATCCATGGATATTGCTAAATGCTCTCTAAACTTCGGGGAATCACTTCCTCCAGGAAATAATCCTTCTAAATCCCATGTATCTTGATATTCCTTTATATTCAAAGCCCTTTCAGCTCCTCCCTTTATTTACTACTATGTCATTATAGTTTGATTATCGAAATATTTCCATTCTTTCTGCAAAAATAGGAAGCGAGTTAAGGTAATAGGCTACCAAAAAAACAAGCATCCCTATTTAGTAAAACGATGCTTGTTATCCATTTACATTCATTTCAATAGGTTGCTCCTATTGTCCATTATTTTGATAAAGTGGCGTTATCATTGTTAAGAGATTGTTCAACTTAACGAAAATAACCGCCGAATGCCCAAACACCCCAAAAAAGAATAATAACAATAAATAGAATGATTAAAAATGCATACCAGAAACCACCGGCACCACCATATACGCCGCCATAAGCTGGATAAGGAGCTCCTCCATAGCCAACTGGAGTTGGTCCTATTCCGCCAAGTGGAACAGCAGGTGGTATTTGATTTGGGTATCCATAACCAACCATTTATATCCCTCCTCTCTTTCTATAAAATATTCTTTCTTTGATTCCAATGTTTTAGGCAATTGTTCTATTTTCTAATGTTTTTCTATATTCTTTCAAAAATCTTATACCACTAATTTGAAACAAAAGTATTAAAGCCTGCGTCTTTTGCTTTTGCAGCCAATTGTTCGGCATTATTTCTACTACTAAAGGCACCGATTTGCACTATATAAAAGCTATCTCGAAACAGAACAGCTGTATTAAATCCTTTTCCACTTGCCTGTAATGCCAGATTATCGGCATTTTCTTTCTCTTTAAATGCCCCGATTTGGACTCGGTATATAGTTGTTTGGCTTTGTTTCTTTGTTAACGAAAATGCTTTTTCCAAACCATTGACATGTCCTCTTGCAATTTTTGCAATAAAGTTGCTATCTTTCAGTTGATTAGCATCTAACATTGTATCAACAAAGCCATTTTCTGTTAATAAAGCAGGCATATCAGTTTCTCTTAACACATGGAAATTTGCACTTTTCATCCCTCTGTCATTAAAGCCTGTTTCTTCGATTATTTGCCTATGAATCGCTTGCTGATAAGTTAAAGTAGGTGTCCCAACTCCTGGATAAATATAACTTTCAAATCCTGTTCCACCACCGGCATTAATATGGATAGAAAGATAAAAATCAGCATTCCACTTATTAGCTGCATCCGTTCTTTCTGACAAGCTCACTGTGGAATCACCTGTCCGACTCATGAGAATAGCGATGTCTTCATATTCATTCTGAAGAATATTGCTTATTTGTTGAGCAATATTCCATGTAATATTTTTTTCTACTAATCCATTTCCTACTGCCCCAGAATCTGACCCACCATGCCCAGGATCGATAAAAATTTTCACCATGCTTTTCACCACCTTTCTAATAGTATAGAAAGGTGGTGAAAAATTGCTTGTTTTAAAGCCTAAGTATACTTACAAAAGTAGAGAAATTAAGATGGAAAACTTTATCTAATCCTTTTTTTCAACTCACAGATTGCTATATGTTCCAATTGAGATTACTTACATCTCTTAACTACTATCTGGAAAAAATAATTTCCTCCCTCTCTGTATTGTCTATATATTTAACTTCACGGACATTTCCACCGTTATCACAATAATAAATAGATTTACTGATAATAGTATTTTCATCTCCGCCAAAGTTGATAAACACTTGATATTTCACTAAACCCTCCTGTAAACCTTCCATATCTATCCTGTCATATTCAGATGTATATTGATAGCTTGTCACAGGATATATATCAAATCTCCACACAATATTGTTATACATTTCCCCTCTAATTACTTGGTAGTTTTTACCTAGATAGGAGTTGATGTCTGCTTTGCTTTGAATATTTCTAACCTTATCTTTTAGCTCCGAAATAGTTACATTCGTTTGATCATAATCCTCACTTACCTTGAAGTCATATTCACCACGAATAGGTCCAATAGTAAGAACGGATAGCATGATTGTGATAAATAGCAGCTGTCTCATAAACATCGGTCTTCAACCCCTTCCATTAACTCTTATCCTTTCGAAATAAAGAATTATATATTTCATTTATATTACAATTATTATAAAATATTTACGGTTTTTGAAAATTTTTGAGCTATCTCCATAATTTTTTCTTGCGTATATACTAATCTTCCATCTTTACAATCATGGCAGTAAAGGCCTGTACCTTTATTAACGATATGATATATGAAGCTTTAAAATGACTAAATTTCCCAGTTCTAAAAAACTCCATTCTTTTCTTATCAGCATACTTCCAAAGGACATGCATACAATGAAAAGGAAGGAGGAGATTAGCTATGAAAAAAATCTCTTTAATATTCGTTATTGTCCTTTTAGCTCTTATCGCATACATAGAAACCCCAACTGCCAGTATCAATAAAAATCAAGTTCTTTTTTATGGCCAAACAAATGAAGATCAAGAGGTTTCGAGTAATACAGATGAAATATTCGGTGCTCCCGAACTTGAATACAAATTAGAAGAGACGAAGGAAGAGGATGGCTTTATTGTAGAGGTATATCGTGAATATGAAATTTATAAAAATCGGCAAGGTGATGTAGTAAAAACTGTCGCAACAGACAATACAGAGTACATACACTATGCTAAATATTAAGGAATTAGAAAGCCACTTAGTTTATAGATCAAAACCAATGACTAAGTGGCTCCTGCTATCCTTCTGCTTTATTCTTAACATATACTTATAATAGGTTCTATCCTTATTAATCAGGTTTTTTTCATGAATTCATCCTATTGGAAAACAAAATATTTTCTCATAAGAATGTGCACGTTTTTAACATCCTTATGTATAGTTATTACTCATTTTTCCGTTTTTTTTCCTTCTCTGCGCGGTAGAATTCATGGAACATTTTCATCAATGCTCTTTTTTCAATCCGAGAAACATAGCTTCTTGAAATTCCAAGTTCTTTTGCAATCTCTCTTTGTGTTTTTTCCTTCTTCAAATCAAGACCAAATCTTCCGATAATTACTTCTTTTTCTCTTTCATCTAGCACATCAATATATTCCTTTACTTTTTCAAGCTCCATATTCAATTGAATTGTATTAACAACATCTTCCGATTCTGACTTCAACACATCGATTAGGCTGATTTCATTCCCTTCCTTATCCTGACCTATAGGATCATGAAGGGATACATCTTTTTTTGTTTTCTTTAACGCTCTTAGATGCATTAGAATTTCGTTTTCTATACAACGAGCAGCATAAGTAGCCAATTTCGTCCCTTTTCCCTCAGAAAAGCTTTCTATCCCTTTAATAAGACCGATGGTTCCAATCGAAATTAGATCCTCTGAATCTTCACCTGTATTTTCAAATTTTTTCACAATATGGGCGACTAAGCGCAAGTTATGCTCTATCAGCATATTTCTTGCATGGGAATCTCCTTCAGCCATTAACCGTAAATATTTCTTTTCATCACTCGCTGATAATGGTTGGGGAAATGCATTATTTTTAACATAGGATACAAGGAAAACTAATTCTTTTAATAAAGCTCCAAGCGACAATAAGATTCCAGACATCTTTCCACCTCCACATTCAAGGACATTTGCCTATACTTCATTACTATGTGAAAAGAGAGTAGGTTTTGCATGTCCAGACGACAATAAACTTTAGAAAATCTATTTTATTTTGGTTTATTTGCCTCTATTTTGGGTAATATCAGGAAGTATTTCATCTAAGAAGATATATCTCTAACTGCTTGTTTCTAGTGTAAAAAGGGACAATAGAATTATTTTCCATATATTTTAAAATAGTTACTAAATTCTCACTTTTTCCTTGTATAATACATATATTGATAGCTGTTTTCTATTTCATGGGGGTGCGCCAAACAAAATGGATACGAAATATTTAGATTTACTTACAGAAAAGTATGATTCAGAAGAGAAAGTGGTTACCGAAATAATAAATCTAGATGCGATACTAAACCTCCCAAAGGGGACAGAGCATTTTGTCAGTGATCTGCATGGAGAGTATCATGCTTTTCAACACGTTTTAAGGAATGGTTCAGGGAATGTTAAAGAAAAAATCCGTGATTTATTTAAAGAGGAGCTTTCGAAATCAGAAATCGATGAATTTGCAACATTGGTTTATTATCCAGAAGAAAAGCTAAAAAGAGTTGTTAATTCGTTTATTCATACATCAGAACTAGATGATTGGTATGCCGATACAATCGAAAGAATGATTCGATTGGTATCATATGCATCTTCCAAGTATACAAATTCTAAAGTTAGAAAAGCATTGCCACAGCAGTTTGTGTATATAATTGAAGAATTATTGTATGAAAAAAATGAATTAAATAATAAAACGGATTATTATTCAAGTATCATTAACAGAATTATTTCATTAGGACAAGCAAATAAACTAATTATTGGCCTAGCCTATACTATTCAAAGACTTGTTGTCGATCATTTACATGTAGTAGGAGATATATATGATCGAGGACCTTTTCCAGATAAAATCATGGATACTTTAATGGATTATCACTCAGTAGATATACAATGGGGAAATCATGATGTTCTATGGATTGGGGCATATGCCGGATCAAAAGTCTGTCTTGCTAATATTATTCGAATTTGTGCTAGATATGACAACTTAGATATTATCGAAGATGCATATGGAATAAATTTGCGCCCACTTCTTAACTTAGCGAATAAATATTATAAAGATAATGAAGCTTTTCGTCCAAAAATGAATGCAAAAAAAGAAGAGAATACAGAAGAAAACATTTTACAAATTACAAAAATTCATCAAGCTATTTCCATCATTCAATTCAAGCTGGAAATGCCGATTATTAAAAGGCGCCCTGATTTCCAAATGCATCATCGCCTCCTATTAGAAAAGATTGATTACGAAATGAATACTATTGATTTAAATGGAAAGATTTACCCGTTAGAAAATACCTGCTTTAATACAATCGATCCGAACGCACCTTCCATCCTTTTAAAAGAAGAAGAACAAGTCATGAATAAGCTGCTTTTTTCGATACAGCATTCAGAAAAACTAGCTAGACATGTTCACTTTTTAATGAATAAAGGAAGATTATATTTAAAATACAATAGTAATTTATTAATCCATGGCTGCATTCCTTTAAATGAAGATGGAACAATGAAAGCAATGTGCATCGATGGAAAGGATTATCGTGGTAAGGAATTATTTGATCTCTTTGAATATTATTTACGCTATAGCTTTAATCATCCAGAAATAACCGATGACTTTGCAACAGATTTGGTTTGGTATTTATGGACAGGGGAAAACTCCTCTTTATTTGGCAAAAAGGATATGACTACATTTGAGCGATACTTTATTAAAGAGAAGGACACGCATAAAGAGAAAAAGAACCCTTATTATTCCTTAAGGGAAAAGGAAGAGATATGCCGCAGTATTTTAGAGGAATTCGGCTTGAATCCGGATCAAGGACATATTATTAATGGGCATACCCCCGTTGCTGAAATAAATGGAGAAAATCCTATTAAAGCAAATGGGAAAATGATTGTTATTGATGGCGGTTTCTCCAAAGCATACCAATCTAAGACAGGGATTGCAGGATATACATTATTATATAACTCCTATGGGATGCAATTAGTTGCCCATAAGCATTTTACTTCAAAGGAAGATGTATTAGAAAACGGTACGGACGTCTTGTCTGTAAAAAGAGTTGTTGATAGAGAACTTCAACGGAAGAAGGTATTAGAAACAAACGTAGGAGAAAAGCTACTGGAGCAAATGAACGATTTAAATCAATTGCTGGAATACCGATTTATTAAAAAATAATCGGTTAATGTCCTGTTAATCGTGTGGGAGTATTATTAGTTAAAAACAACAGCTATACCAAAATAGTGAATTAACCTAATGATTAAGGAAGAAGCTGATGACTATATTCATCAGCTTCTTATTGTTCTGGCACAATATATTACCCCAATCCTATTCCTGCAAAAGGCGACGATTTAGATGTAACTTGTTAGTCTGTATCTTTCTCTGCCCATAAGATTGATTGACGACATTGTAGGATGATTAAATACATTTTATTCCGCCCCTTTCATTTTTATAAAAAGCGAGTAACTGATATTTGCTTCATTCTATTTTCTTCTATAATTTCTTCAATATATTGTTGATGCATCTTTTCTTCTTCTGTCATTTTTTTCGAATGAAAGGTTATCGTAAAAAACAGCATATTTATCGTCATAATTAACACCACCTATTTATTTTAATAATTGATGCGAGAGAAACATCCAGATTGAATCTGTTTATTTTTATTTTCTTGCATCATTTGCTCAATTTCCTGTAAATGAAGGTATTCTTCTTCCGTCATCTTTTTCAGATGAATCGTTATTGTTATAAAGAAAATATTTAAGGTCATGTCTTCACCTCCCAAGAGTGAAATTTTTTATAACCTATGTGTTAAGTAGTCTATTTCAGATAATTTTCTACGATTTTCGGCAATCCGCCTTTCCATTTCCATTTCCTGCAAAATTTCATTATTTGTCCATTGTTTTTTCTTCAGTGTAACGGTTAAAAAGATTAAATTTAACGTCATTGATTACTCCTCCTACTTTTTTGTATTTAATTCCAAAAATGGTATATTTTTCTCGTGAGTGCACAAAAAAACCGCAAATAGACCTATCTGCGGCTTAAAAAAGGCATAATAAAACCGCAGGACACGACTACCCTGCGGTTGGATATATTTTAGTTAAAATGAACTAAGATAACAAATCCCATTCCGGAGTGGTTGAATTCGTGTATATTGCATATTCAATTACTAGTACACTGTTTAATTCTGGTAATAATCTTGCCATTTTATTCAACCTCCTTCGAATTTTTTGTTCTCACATTGGTAATTATATCCTTCAATGCCAATTTTGTAAACCTTTTTTTGAAAATATAGATATTTCGCCCTGCTATTTAATGAAATGGCCTATCTCATATAAGTTCTATATATAACAATTCCATTGAGCAAAATTTAAGTGATATCCATAAATAATATAAAAAGGGATGTTCGAAAAGCTAATGAAGATTTTTATTCTAGGGGTGCGGGTGCTTACAGCTTTTATTTGTTATCGAATTTCTTTTTCTACTAACATAAGAGTTTTTTACTTTAGTCAAAAAAGGTTTACAAATAGCCGTAACTATCTGTAAACCTCTTGTCTTAACTCATTGTAATGCCTGCTTTAAATCCTCTATTAAATCTTCTACGTCTTCTAGTCCAACCGAAATACGCACAAGTCCATCTGTTATGCCTAGCTCGGATCTTCTTTCTGCTGGAATCGAGGCATGTGTCATTCTTGCTGGAACCGAAATTAAGCTTTCAACAGCCCCTAAACTTTCTGCTAAGGTAAAATATTTTACTTTTTCCAAAAGCTTATCAGCGTTTTCCGCGCTTCCGACATCAAAGCTTACCATCCCTCCAAAGCCAAGTGCTTGCTTTTGGCTTATTTCATGATTTGGATGAGTGGCTAATCCTGGATAATATACTTTTGAAATAGATGGATGTTCTTTTAGAAATGCAACGATTTGTTTCGTATTGCTTTCATGCTCTTCCATGCGTATTCCAAGTGTTTTCATCCCTCTGATTAATAGCCAAGAATCATGGGGTCCTAATACTCCTCCTGTTGAATTTTGAACGAAATGAAAATCTTCTCCTAATTTATCATCATTAACAACGACTAATCCAGCTACGACATCACTATGACCGCCTAAATACTTCGTTGCACTATGAAGTACAATATCTGCGCCCAATGTTAATGGTGTTTGCCAATATGGTGTAGAGAATGTATTATCTACAATCGTTAATAAGCCATTTTCTTTAGCAACATGAGACGCCTCCTTGATGTCTGTTATTTTCAATAACGGATTCGTCGGAGTTTCAATATATAAAGCAACAGTATTTTCTTTGATTCCCTCTTTTATATTGCTACTATTACTTGTATCAATAAAGGTTGCCTCTATCCCAAACTTATTTAGAACCTTTGTCATTACACGGAAAGTTCCACCATATACATCGTCTGTTAGTAGAATATGATCTCCCTTTTTAAATAACATCATGACTGCAGTAATAGCTGCCATCCCAGAGCTAAAAGCAAAGCCTCTTTTTCCTTCCTCTAAATCTTTAATGAGTTCTTCTAAAGCATGGCGAGTAGGGTTGCCCGTTCTGGAATATTCAAAGCCTTTATGATTTCCAATTCCGTCCTGTTTATAAGTGCTTACTTGATAGATAGGAACATTCACTGCTCCAGTATAAGGATCACCAGGAATTCCGCCGTGTATTAATTTTGTTTTTCTTTTCATTTATATTCCTCCATCAAATATTTTTTTGCTTATATACCGATCACTAGAATCTGGAAAAATCACAACAATGTTGCTACCACTTTTTGCTTTATATGCTTCTTGGATAGCAGCATATAAAGCGGCTCCTGAAGAACTACCTATAAGTAAACCTTCCTTTTCAGCAGCTAGCTTTACATAATCAAATGCATCTGCATCAGAAACTGTATGAATCTGATCAAAAAAGGCTGGATCCATATATACTGGTATGAACTCCATTCCAATTCCTTCAGTTTTATGCGGCCCACTTTTCCCACCATTTAAAATAGAGCCTTCTGGTTCTACTATTACTGCTTTAATAGCTGGATTTTGTTCTTTTAAATATCGGGCCGTTCCCATAAAAGTACCGCCTGTTCCGGCACCAGCGACAAATATATCGACATGATGATTTAATTGCTCCCAAATTTCTGGACCAAGTGTCTTATAATACGTATTGGGATTTGCTTCGTTTTCAAATTGTCCTGGTATATAGGAATTAGGAATTTTTTGATGCAGCTCCTTCGCTTTTTCTATTGCACCTTTCATTCCTAATAAAGTAGGTGTATGAATAATTTCTGCACCCAATGCCTTCATAATCTCTTGTTTTTCCACACTAAATTTTTCAGGTACACATACCATTACCTTTATTCCTGTATTTAATGCTGCTAGCGCAAGCCCAATCCCTGTATTCCCCGCAGTAGGTTCAATAATTGTTCCACCTTTGGTAATCTTTCCACTCTGCAATGCTTCATGAATTAATTCATAACCTAGGCGATCTTTAATACTTCCACCAGGATTATAAAATTCCAACTTTGCAAATAAATGAACATTTTCAGGTAATGAAAAATGAGTCAATTCAACAATAGGTGTATGCCCAATTAATTGATGCACATTTTGATAAACTTTCAACACTACACACCCCCTTATTATTCTTACCCTATTTATAAGAAATTTCGTCTGAATCCATAAATTACTTCAGTTCCAATTATTCTTAGTGGTTTACTAGTATTTATTGTTAAAGAAAGACGAGGAGGCTTTTTCCCTCCTCCATCTTTTTTAAATTTTATCAACGATACCCATCACTAGATTTGCTGAATGTACAGCTGCTTTTTCTAAATACTGGTCAAAGGATAAATGTGATTCCTTCCCAGCGATATCAGATAAAGAGCGTATAATAACAAATGGAATGTTATATTGATACGCTACTTGAGCGATTGCTGCTGCTTCCATTTCTACAGCTTGCAGATTATCAAATTTTGATTGAATAAAGGCTGCTTTTTCAGGTTGATTAATAAACGAATCACCAGTGGTAATCAATCCTGTTACGATTGTATGATTACCAATTTCCTTTGCGCTCTGCTCTGCTACATCAATTAATTTTTCATTTGCCTTAAAGCTTGCTGGCATTTGTGGAACTTGCCCGTATTCATAACCAAAAATAGTGGCATCAACATCATGATGGCGTACTTCGTTCGAAATGACAACGTCCCCTACTTCTAGATCAGGATTTAAACCTCCTGCTGATCCAGTATTTATAAGGTAATCTGGTTTAAATGTTTGAAGGAGGATTGTTGTGCTCATTGCTGCATTTACTTTTCCTATACCTGAACGAAGGAGAACAACCTCTTTCCCGTACAATTCCCCTTCAATAAATTGAAATCCAACGATTGTCTGTTCTTTCTTGTTTATTATTTTTTCACGTAATAAAGTTACTTCTTCTTCCATTGCACCAATAATTGCGATCTTCAATTGATTAACCTCTTTCGTTTATTTTTTCCCTTCCATAATCCAAACAAAATCATTCATCTTTTCGAAACGAGCTGAAAAACCATTTTTCTCTAAGATCTCTGTAAGAATGGGAATTGTTGTATAGTATTCTCTTTGTAAGTCTTCTGCTAAATTATTCTGCCCCTTCCCCGTTGCGCCCTTAATTGCTTGGTAGTGCGCTTCTTTCGTGACATACATTGTATCAGCAAACACTATTTTACCACCTTTAGGGAGGAGATTACTATACTGTTTAATCGCTTCGTCCTTTTCCTGATCGGTTAAATGATGAAAAGCATAGGTGCTTACAAATGTATTTGGAGTACTATCTAGCTTAAAATGAAGGAAATCCCCCTCTATTAATTGTGCTTTTGTGCCAATTTTGTCTTTTGCTAACCTTCTCATGGCAGGTGATGGTTCAATCGCCGTGACAGTTAATCCTTTTTCAATCAATTTAAGTGTAAGGTTTCCGGTACCTGGTCCAAATTCAACAACATGACCAGCAGAACGTTCTGCAACATTCGTTAATATACGATCATAATGACGAAAAACTGCTTCATATTCTTTATCATTAGTGAGACTGTCATCATACGAATCAGCCCATTGTTCAAAGATCTCAAGGAACTCTTTTCCCATAGCTTCGCACCTCTATTGTTATAATATATAATTCCTATAAGTATACTATGGTTTTTAAAATTTCTTGTTCTTAATTTAACATATCTTTCTACTTGTTATCAAGAATCTAATAAAAGTGTGTTTATTCCCTATTTTTCAACAATTACTCCTGTATTTTATCTATTTTGTTATTGTTCTATTGGTTGCTTATGTTATGATATTTTTACTGTATGAGGAAAGGATGTTTAGATATGAATATTCAATTAGAAATGATTGAAGATAAAGTAGAATTTTTCGAAGGAGAGAGTTTAAAATCAATAGAAAAAAAAATAAATGAACAAATTGAAGTAAATAAATCAATCTTACTTTCTGTGCACTCTGTTTCTCATCAAGTTACTCTACTAGATAATGGTCGACCTTATTATACCTCGGTTGTCCACTTTAAAATGAAAAAGCATTTTTAATGCTAATAAAAAAGAACTGGAGAGACATTTCTCCAGTTCCAGTTCTAATCTTAACGAATAATTAATTCTTTAAGTTCCTCTACTTTTGTCGGTTTCCATCCGCTTCCATCTACCCATTCAATATATACTCGATAAATTTCAGATTTGTCTTTGGAAGATACGGTTCCTATTGATTTTTGTGGATCGTTATTGTTATTACCAAGAAACTGCACTGTCATATTACTACTATCTAATCCTGTCGCATAGGATAAAGCTTTTATTTGCTCATTCCAATCCACGCTATCGTCTGAATATGATGCAGCATGCTCACCAGTTTGTGTGGTTCCAATGGGCTCCCAGGACGGATTCTCAATCGTTTTTACCACATTGGAATCACTGCCGCCTTCTGTTACGATTTCACCATTTTCAGATTCTTCTTCCTCTTCTACTGCTGCATCTTCCTCTTCAGTTGTTGTTTCGTCAGATTCATTTGTTGGATTAACTGTTTCATCATCAGTTGCTTCTTGACCTATATTTGTATTACTATCCTGTTTTTTATCAGCATTATTTTCGTCGTTCGTATGAAAGATAGAATAAGATACGAATCCGATTAATAAAATTACGGCAATAATTAACCCATTTAAGATAAGATTCGTTTTCTTTCTTTTAGATCGTTGTTGATATCTCGTACTATTTTCACTATTTGTTTCTTTGCTCAAGGTGTTTCTCCTCCTATTGTCTATCCTTATCCTTTTTATATAAGTAGGCTTACACATAATATTCTATTTCACTGTACATATTTTAACATGGCAGTGTACTTTTAGAAAAGTGTGAACCATAGGTACTTACTTATTGAGCAGACTCATCCTCTTTTTCATATACCCCTTTTACCACCTCTGCAAATAGTTGATTCACTCCACCTTCTTCTGAAAAGACATCTAAATTCACCGTTACTAATGCATATCTAGGCTTATCAAATGGAAAATAGCCTGCAAACCATTTATTATGGAGCTGCTTACCGTCTTGAAATACTCCTGTTTCCGCTGTTCCCGATTTACCTGCAACCGCGTAAGGGAGGTCCTGAAACCATCTACCTGTCCCTTTCTCGTTCGTAACAACTTCTCTTAACAGCTTTTGCAGTCTTGAAGCAGTATAGGGAGAAATTTGTTCTCCTTCTAGCTCCTGTTTACCAAAAGAAAAGAAGGTCGTTCCATTTTTGTATTGTATATCTGATACAACTTGTACGCTTTCCTTCTTACCTCCTTTGGCAATAGTCGCCATCATATTGGCGACAGCTAGTGGGGTAACACGAACTTCATGCTGGCCAATTCCAGTTAAAGCAACGTAGTTCTTATCCTTTTTTGCTTCCTCGTTAAGAAATACTCTTCCCTTTTCTTCTCCACTAAACTGCTGGAAATCTGCCGAATGAAAGACACTGCCTTGCCAACCGACCATGCTTGTTAAAGATAATTTTTCGGCATATTCTTCAATCAAATTCTCATCTATTTCTTTTAAATCCTTTGCTAATGTTCCAAATGTATTATTACAGCTAACAGCAAAGCTTTCTGTAAAGTTTAACATACCATGCTGATAATTTGGATCCGGTTCTCCGTTAATCTTCTTGCTACAATCATATTGAATATTATCGTCATCTAATTCATTATCAATTGCTGCAGCAGCAATGACAGTTTTAAAAACAGATCCAACGATTTGCTGCTTTAACATATAGTTATTTACTCCATCTGTCTGATATGGGTTTGTTTTATTTATTTGTGGTCTTGAAACCATTGCAGCAACGGAATTATCCTCCAAATCTAATAAAACTAAACCACCTTTTTCAATTCCTTGTTCATCGACTAATTTTTCTGCCATCTCCTGTAAATCAGTATCAATCGTTGTTCGAACATTTACAGGGTAAAAAGGATTTCCCGGTTCCACATATTTCACGTTTAAGCCAAAAAGAGGACCTCCTTTTGCATCAACATGATACACTAGCTTCGATTCTCCATCAGGCAATAAAAATTCGTCAAAGCTTCTTTCCAACCCCGTTAATCCGATTAATGTAGAACCTGCCAGCTTTCTATCTGGATATCGTTTCTGTAATTGCTCTTCATTTTGTCCCGTGATACCTAGTAATTGTTCTGCAATATTATTATTAATATGAAATTTTTTTTCGGCAGCAAATACACCTGGAATTTTCAACTGATTGATGGCAGACATTTGACTGTTTGATAATTCAAGAGGTTCTTTATCTCCAAATACTACCGGTTCTTTTGCATCTAAAATGCTTTTCTTTACATTATATTCACTCGTCCCAATAATATCCGCTACTTTTTTGCTATCCCAATCCACTTTGTTTAAAAATGGAAATAATATCAAAACTGCCTTAGTCTGGTGTGTAAGTGCATCTCCTTTTTTATCAAGAAAGGTTCCCCGACCATTGTCTAATTCCATCTCCTGCGATCTTTGCTTCACACTTGCTTCTACCAAATTAATATTATGCTTAGTAAAATGAGTTGTCTCTACCAGCTGTACTTGTATTAATCGTAAAAGCAATACACTCAAGGCGAGCAAAAAAATGATGCCAATGCCAACTATTCTTTTTCTCCACATATAAAAAAACACCTCATCAAGAGTGTTGACGAGGTGTCTCCTTTATAAACAAGTCTATGATAACTTTTTATATTGTTACCAACTCATTTTAAATCATACTTATTTAATTGTTACGATTTGTACATTCATTTCTCCACCTGGAGTTTGTACAATTACCTTGTCTCCAACTTTTTTGCCGATTAAGCTTTTTGCGATTGGAGAATCGTTAGAAATTTTCCCTTCAAACGGATCTGCCTCTGCACTACCAACGATTGTATATGTTTCTTCCTCTCCATCTGGAAGCTCAATAAATGTTACAGAACTACCAAGTGAAACAGTGTCACGATCAAATTCATCTTCAGAGATTATTTTCGCATTGCGAATCATATTTTCAATCGTCGTAATACGACCTTCTACAAATGCCTGCTCCTCTTTCGCAGAATCATACTCTGAGTTTTCGGATAAATCCCCAAAACTACGAGCAATTTTAATACGTTCCACTACTTCTTTACGTTTTACTGTTTTTAATTGTTCTAGTTCCTGTTCTAATTTTTCTTTACCTGCTAATGTCATTGGAAATTCTTTTTCGATTGCCAAAATCTTCACTCCTTCAAGTATGGGATAGTTGAAAAAATAGCAAAAAGGCTATTCTATAAAATCCCTAATAATTATGTATTAAAGATAATAGCACGACAACTTTGGATAGACGCGCTTTTTTCTAATAGAATGAGTTTAATACGGATTGAAGAAAAAAGAAAGCATTTTCTATTAGATTATCCGTTCTGCTTTAACATTTTTTCACTGATTAGTGGTTTTTTGTTAAAGTATACCACTTTTATTTGGTTAGAAATATAGCCAGCAGATTGAATATACACCGTTTTCTTTATGGAGCAATGATCAACGCTATGCAAGCCTTTATGGTTTCCTCTTTCTCGCTACTCCCTGTGGTGTCTACTTGTATTCTCGTCAACTCAATATTAAAACTTTTATTCATTCAAAAAATAATCTAAAGAAATAAATCTAACATTTCTTTGTCTATTCTGCCTGTTATCTTAACCTATTGGTTACTTACATAATCAAAATTGGGAAAAATAGGCTGTCCATTGACAAACAGCCTAATTGTTGGTAATTCAATATTATCTATTGTTTCATAAAAGTGATTTTTGTTCAAGAATTGTTTGAATTTTTGTAACCATTAAATCAATTGCTACATGATTATGGCCACCTTCAGGAATGATAATATCTGCATATCTCTTCGTTGGTTCTATAAATTGATTATGCATCGGGCGAACTACATTGACATATTGTTCAATAACGGAGTCAATGGTTCTTCCTCTTTCTTTGATATCTCTCATCAACCTTCTAATGATACGCAAATCTGCGTCTGTGTCCACAAACAGCTTCATGTCCATTAAATCACGAAGACCCTCATCTTCTAAAATCAATATACCTTCAACAATGATTACATCCTTTGGCTCAACTAATATTGTTTCATCTGAACGAGTATGCATCGCATAATTATATACAGGCTTTTCAACTGCCTCATAATTTAATAATTTTTGGATATGGTTTATTAATAACTCCGTATCAAATGCGAGCGGATGATCATAATTCGTTTTCAATCTCTCCTCAAATGGTAGATGGGATTGATCTTTATAGTAATAATCTTGTTCGATCATTAAAATCGAATGTCCTTTAAAATGGTCAAATATAGCTTTGGTCACACTTGTTTTTCCAGATCCGGAGCCACCTGCGACACCAATAACTACTGGTTTCGGCTGCATGCTTTTAAAGCTCCTTTCGCATCATATTATTTGGATAAACAGGGTGATCCACTTTAAAATTAACAATTTGTAATGGATGTCTTGCAGCATCGATTTCCTTACCATCTGCATCCCAAATTTTATCAACAATCATTGTAAAATTATCGATTTCTGGACCGAAAAACTCGACTTCCTGCCCCTTTTTAAAGAAGTTTCTTTGTTGTAATGTTACTATTTGTGTTTCTTCGTTGTAATCAAGCACTAAACCAGCAAAGTCAAAAGTGGTCTTTTTGCTATGATTTCCAAACATTTGCTCTTTATACCCTGGCTGTCCTTCAAAGAAAGCAGGAGCTGTTTCACGATTTGCGCATTTATCCAGCTCTTTAAGCCATTCCTCATTTATTACAAAATTATCTGGATCTGCACAATAAGCATCAATAACTTTTCGATAGACACTAACTACTGTAGCTATATAATGAATTGATTTCATTCTTCCTTCAATCTTCAAGCTGTCAATCCCAAGTTCAATCATCCGTGGAATCGATTCAACTAGCTTTAAGTCTTTTGGACTCATCGCGAATGGAGCATCTCCATCTGTAAATAAAGCCTGTTCTTTTTCTCCATCCAGCTTGTACAAATCATAATCCCAACGACACGATTGACAGCAGCCACCACGGTTAGAATCTCTAGCAGTCATATGATTACTTAACGTACAACGACCAGAATAAGCAATACACATTGCCCCATGAATGAAAGTTTCAATTTCAATATCTACTTTTTCTTTCATTTCCTTTATTTCATCTGCACTAGTTTCACGAGCAAGTACAACACGCTCTAATCCTTCTTCCTTCCAATACTGAACGGCCTTCCAGTTAGAAAGGGATTGCTGTGTACTTAAATGCACTTCAATTTCTGGAGCTACTTTTCGACATGTCTCAATGATTAAAGGATCTGCAACAATTATTCCGTGTACACCTGCAGTTCTTAAACCTAATAAGTAATCTTCCAAACCATCGATATTTTCGTTGTGTGCAAAAATATTTGTAGTTACATATACTTTCGCCTGATATTTCTTAGCAAACTCCACTCCTTCTTTCATTTCTTCGAAAGTGAAGTTTCCAGCATTCGAACGAAGCCCGTACTCTTGCCCACCAATAAAAACAGCATCTGCACCGTACGCCACAGCAATTTTCAATTTTTCTAAATTACCAGCTGGCGCTAACAGTTCCGGTTTCTTTACAATTACTCTTTTTCCATCTCTTATTTCAGAAATAGGATCTTTAACTAATGTCATTTCCCTTCTCCTCCGTTTTGTTTAGTAAACCGTTTCTTTAAAGAAAAATCCTGTATCCAGTTGTCTGTTAGGTGGTTGAAGCTTTTCGATTTCAGCAAGTAAATTGTCTTTTTCTTCTTCATATCGATCTGGATCATTTAAGTACATCGTTATTGCTTGATGATAAATACCTGTAACTGCAATAATATAGGCTGAATCTTTCAAAAGGCCATCAATTTTAAAAGAATCAACGCCAGCATCCAATAAATCTTGCAGCTCATCAATAATACAAAGATCATTCGGACTCATGATATGCGTTCCATTTTCGTCCTGAAAAATTGGGTATTTATTTTCTCTTTCTTTATCATGCAGAAAGAAGTTTTTATCCGTTTTGTTAGCTTCTAATTCTACTTCTTTCCCTTGATATTGGAAATAATGTTCTAACAAGGTACGTTTTGATTGAAACATTGTTGTCATTCCATGTACCTGAATTTCAATTTCCACTTCTGCATGCTCTTTCGTTTCGATTATCGTATCCATGCTAATTTCTCTTGCTAGAACCGCTCTTTTAGCTCCTTTTCGTCCCCAATAATTACATGTGTACCAATTTGTCCCTGTTGTTTCAGTACTCCAATGTAATTTCAAACTTGGCGCTACTTCTCTAGCAATCATTAATACAGCTGGATCCCCATAGATAACGGCATCTGCTTTCACATCATTTAAAAACCGAAGATATTCTGTTACATCTTCAATTTTATCGTTATGAAAAATTGCATTTACAGCTACATAAATCTTTTTCTCTCTTTGGTGGGCCATTTCAATCGCCTTTTTTACTTCCTCACGATTAAACTCACCAGCTAATCTTAAACCAAATTTTTGCTCACCAATAACAAAGGCATCTGCTCCATTATCAATAAGTGGCTCTATATCGTTTATGCTGGTTGGCGTTACTAGTAATTCCGGTTTTTTCATTATTATCCCCTTTTTCATTATTATCCCCTCTTTTTACTAATTGCAATACCGTCTCCCACAGGTAAAATCGCTGTGTGATAATCCTGATTTTCCATAAGCCATTGATTGTAATTTTTTATTTTACGTACTAATTGGCGAACATTTCTGCTCTCAATCTCACTAGAAGCAACTAAACCGTGAAATAAAATATTATCTGTATAGACAATTCCATCGTCTGCTAAAAACTGGCTGTATAGATTGAAAAACTTTTGATACTGACCCTTTGCAGCATCAATAAAAATTGCATCGAACGGTCCATATTGTTCCACTATAGAATCAAGTTCAAGGGCATCACCTTGCAATAAGATAACTTGGGATTCTCGCTTGAGCCTTTTGACATTTTCTTTTGCTATTATATACCGTTGTTCATCTCTTTCAATCGTAATTATTTGAGAAGATGGAAGCGCATCAGCCATTCTTAATGCAGAATAACCAATAGCAGTACCAACTTCCAATATTTTTTTTGGTTGCTGAATACGTAGTAATTGTAGTAATGCTTCTATCCCTATTAACTCCATAATCGGCACATCATTTTTTTTAGCATACTCTTCGATTTCTCTCAACTGATCATTTCTTTCTGGAATTAATTGTTCAATGTAATCCAGGATTTGTTTATTTTGCAAGGATGAGTCCCTCCTATTTTCCTTAAAGCCCTATCCTTTTGTCTTCTACCTAAAAATAGTTAGCTTCTATATAAAGAACCTAACAACTCATAAAAAGTGTATGAAATTCGGATAATGAAACATTACACACTCAAAAACACTTGTACCATTTTATCATAAAATATTGCAGAATGCTAATAAATCTCGCTATCTAAGGGAAATCCCCTACAAAAATTGACGATTTTTCGAACAAACAAATTCGCAAATCAAAAAATCCATAAATAAAAAGACTGCAGCCATCCATTTGGGTTTGTCCGCAGTCTTTTATTTAGTTATTCTCCGTAATATACTTAGCTTTCAAGTCATTATGCTCATTGAGTGATTTAGAGAAATACACTTTCCCATCCTTTGAAGCTAGAAAGTATAAATAATCCGTTTCTTCCGGATCTAACGCAGCTTCCATGGAAACTGTTCCAGCATTTGCAATCGGTCCAGGTGGTAAGCCCACATTTTGATAGGTATTATATGGTGAATCTACCTCTAAATCCTTATAAAGTACTCTATCTTTATGTTCCTCTAATGCATAGAGGACAGTTGGATCTGTTTGCAAAGGCATGCCTTGTTCAATCCGATTATAGAAGACACTTGCAATTTTCTTTCGATCCACATTTTTTGTTGCCTCTTCTTCAATTAAAGAAGACATTGTTAAAAATTGATGGACCGTTAAGTTATCTCGAACTATTTCCGATTCATAAGCTTTTACTACACTTTCCGTTTTATCAAGCATGACAGAAACAATCGCTTCTAGTGTTGGTTTTTCTTCATAATACGAATAAGTAGCAGGGAATAAATACCCTTCAAGGGGATGTTTAATGTTTTTTGCCCAAATCTCTGTTGTAAGAAGATCAGGATACTTGGCCATTAAGCCTTTAATAAAAGCCTCGTCATTTAATTGCTTCCGGAGATTGCCGCTATCATCGCTGAAAAAACAAATCTCTGCTTCCTTTTGATTTGTTTTTTCAGCGATGATAGCGGCAATCTCCTGAAGCTGCTTGCCTTCAGGTATCGTCATTGTAAAGACTGGGTCCTGCATAATCTTTCCTGTTTTTAAGCTTTCAATAATATCCTGAATCGACATGGAGGGATTCATATGATACTCGCCTGCCATAAAATTCGACTCATTTTTGAATTTTACATAATATTTAAATACCTTTGCATTTTTTACGAGTCCATTATCTTCAAGCAATTGAGAAATAGTGCTAACACCAGAACCAATTGGAATATCAATAATAATTTCTTGCTCACTTTCAGGATTAACGGGTTGTAAGGCTGATTTAATATAGAAATAACCAGTTGTCCCTACAATTGCTATAATTACAATTAATGCAAAGGCAACGATTGCAACGATTCTTCTCACTAATTTCGCTTCTTGTTGTCTCTGATGTAAATTAGCTAAAAATAACTCTTTCTTGCTATTAGAAGCATTGTTTTCTTCTTTATTTTTAGTCAATCTTTTCCCTCCTTGACACAAACCACTCAAACATTTTTTACATATCTCGACCTATTATACTATATTTTGCAAAAAAAGTTGTAGCTTTTATCGAAATTTACATCTAGAGGGAAGTTAATAAGATTAGAATTACAATGGTATCAAAAAAAAAAGAGCCCTTAAGGACTCTTTTTTTAAACGATGATTACTCTTCTTCTTGTTCAGCAAGGAATGTATTTAACATTTCTTCAACAAGATCCCATTCTTCCTCTGTTTCAATTGGAGAAAGTTCACCGTCTCCTGTTTCTTCATTTGGAATGAAAGAAGATGCGTGGATATCAATTTCTTCATCGTCATCTCCTTCTCCCATAGGATAGTATAATACATATGATTTTCCAAATTCATCAGATTCAAATGTAAACAGAATCTCACATAATTGTTCATTTCCTTGTTCGTCTACAACTGTAATTGTATTAGTTTCGCCATGTTCCATTATATTTCCACCTCATTATTTTTGGCTGTCTAAATACCCTTGCAAAATCAAGGATGCAGCCATTTTATCAATAACCTTCTTGCGTTTTTTCCTACTAACATCTGCTTCTAAGAGGATTCTCTCAGCAGCCATTGTTGTTAGTCGTTCATCCCAAAATATAACTGGTAATTCAAATCGCTCTTCTAATAGCTTGCCATACAATTGACTAGCTTCTCCACGAAATCCTATACTACCATTCATATTTTTCGGAAGTCCAACCACTATTTTACCTACATCATACTCAACAATCAAGGACCCAATGCGATCTAGACCAAATCGCTCTTTTTCTTCATCGATTTGAATCGTTTCTATTCCTTGTGCTGTCCATCCTAAAGCATCGCTAACAGCTACTCCTACTGTTTTTGAGCCAACATCCAAGCCCATTACTCGCATATGTTTATTCCTCTCATTGCTGTTTTAAATAAAATTTCACAAGTTCCTCAATGATTTCATCACGCTCTAATTTTCTGATGATATTTCGCGCATCCATATGGCGGGGAATATAGGCTGGGTCCCCGGAAAGCAGATATCCAACAATTTGATTAATCGGATTATACCCTTTTTCTTGAAGTGCTTCGTACACTTGATAAAGTACTTCTTTTACATCATGTTCATACGGTTCTTCTGGAAAATTGAATCTCATTGTTTTATCGAATGAGCTCATTTTGAAACACCTCATTTCCTTTTCGAACAATTTCTGTTTAGAGTTATCTACATTTTACACTACTTGTCTCTAATATCAAACGGATTTCACGTATTCTTCTACAAATTCTAGGGCATCTTTTAATTTTGATGGATCCTTTCCTCCTGCTTGAGCCATATCTGGACGACCACCGCCGCCGCCGCCACAAATGGTAGCTACTTCTTTCACAATCTTCCCTGCATGGAAGCCTTTTTCCATTAAATCTTTTGTTACACCAGCAATTATATTAACTTTGCCTTCATTTGCACTACCAAGTACTAATACAACAGAGCCAATTTTTTGTTTTAATTCATCTGCCATAGTACGAAGATTATTCATATCGACATTTGGTATGGAAGCCACTAAAACAGGAACCTCATTTATTATTTTTACTTTGTCTACAAGGTTGCCAGCTTCAATATTGCTTATTTTTGCAGCAAGTGACTCATTTTCACGTTGTAATTGCTTTACTTCTGTAAGAAGACTGTCAATTCGAGTAGAAACATCCTTTGGACTAGTCTTTAACTTATTTGCAGCTTCTTTCAATAAATGGATTTGATCTGTTAACTGCTGGTAAGCTGCTTGTCCAGTTACTGCTTCAATACGTCTAGTACCTGCACCAATTCCAGCTTCCGAAACAATTTTAAATAGACCAATTGCTGAAGTATTGTCTACATGACACCCACCACATAATTCTAAACTATATTTACCAACCTGAACAACACGAACGACTTTACCGTATTTTTCACCAAATAAAGCCATTGCCCCCATTGCTTTTGCCTCATCTATATCTTTGTAATCAATTTGGACCGCAATACTTTCCCAAATTTTTTCATTTACGATTCTTTCTATTTCATCTAATTCTTCTGCTGTAATTTGCCCGAAATGAGAAAAATCAAAGCGTAAGCGATCTGGTTGCACAAGGGAACCAGCCTGATTAACATGTGTTCCTAAAATATCCTTTAAAGCCTGATGCAATAAATGAGTTGCTGTATGGTTCTTAACAATTTTTGAACGATTTTGGCTATCTACTGTTGCATTTAATACATCATTAATCATAACAGCTCCCGTTTCAATCGTTCCTCTATGGAGATTTTGACCATTAGGTGCTTTTTGAACATCTTCTACTCTGATTGTGACATGATCATTTTTTACGCTTCCTTTGTCAGCAATCTGTCCACCGCTCTCTGCATAAAATGGCGTTTTATCTAAGATAAACTGAATTTCATCGCCTGCTTCAGCGGACTCTACTTCTTCCCCATTTTTTAATAATGCAATGATTTTTGCTTCAGTTGCCCACTCTTCATAACCAACAAATTGACTTTCAACCTTGATATTCCCTAGAACACCACTTTGAACTTGCATACTATCTACTTCTTGACGAGCTTTTCTTGCACGATCACGCTGACTTTCCATTTCTCTTTCAAAACCTTCATGATCAATGCGAAGACCTTGTTCTTCCGCATATTCCTCTGTTAGTTCTACTGGGAAACCATAGGTATCATATAAACGGAAAATATCTTCTCCTGCTATTACGCCTATTTCTTTTGCTTTCTCCATTACTTCGGAAAGGATTGCAAGACCTTCATTTAATGTTTCATGGAATCTTTCTTCTTCACTTTTCATTACTTTTTGAATGAACTCCGTCTTTTCCTTTACAGTTGGATAATAATCAACCATAATTTCTGCAACAACTGGAACTAATTCAAACATAAATGGACGATTAATGTTAATTTTCTTTGCATATCGTACTGCTCTACGCAATAATCTTCTTAATACATAGCCTCTTCCTTCATTCGATGGAAGTGCTCCGTCCCCAATCGCAAAAGCAACTGTACGTATATGATCCGCGATAACTTTAAATGCTTCATCACTCGAAGAATCTTTTCCATACTTCACGTTAGCTAATTGTTCCGTAGCCTGAATAATCGGCATAAACAAATCTGTATCAAAGTTAGTCGGAACATTTTGGACAACAGATGCCATACGCTCCAAGCCCATGCCAGTATCAATATTCTTCTTTGGAAGCGGAGTATAAGTGCCATCTGGATTATGGTTAAATTCAGAGAAAACAAGATTCCAAACCTCTAGATAACGGTCATTCTCTCCACCTGGATATAATTCTGGATCATTGATATCGTTACCGTATTCAGGACCACGATCATAGAATATTTCTGTATTTGGACCACTCGGACCTTCTCCGATATCCCAGAAGTTCCCTTCTAGACGAATAATTCGATTCTCTGGAACACCAATTTTATCTTTCCATAAAACATATGCTTCTTCATCTTCTGGATGAATGGTTACAGATAATTTCTCTTTATCAAAGCCAATCCATTTCTCATCAGTTAAAAACTCCCATGCCCATTCAATTGCTTCTTCTTTAAAATAATCACCAATTGAAAAATTGCCGAGCATTTCAAAAAATGTATGGTGACGAGCTGTTTTTCCTACGTTTTCAATATCATTCGTCCGGATAGACTTTTGTGCATTTGTTATTCTTGGATTTTCTGGAATTACTCTTCCATCAAAATATTTCTTTAAAGTAGCTACTCCACTATTAATCCACAATAAAGATGGATCGTCATGGGGAACTAAAGATGCACTTGGTTCAATTGCATGCCCTTTGCCTTGGAAAAATTCTAAAAATTTGCTTCTGATCTCTGCGCCAGTTAAATTCTGCATAATATATTCCTCCTGTTTTACTTTATGTATTTCCTACAAATATAGAGTTTCACCTTTTTTTCGGCATAAAAAAAACTTCCATCCCTGGACAGGGACGAAAGTATTGCTCGCGGTACCACCCTGATTATGGATAAAAAGTATTCAAAAATACTAAAAAGTGTTATCCATCTCTCAATTGTCCTTAACGCGGAAAACGGCAGTGATTAGCTGCATTCAAGAACTAGCTTTCAATTATCCTTCACTTAGAACTCCTTTCAGCCTAAAGGGAATTCTTCTCTTTTCAAGTGGTCTATAATCTACTTGTTTCTTTCATCATTTTATCCATATATGCTTCATTCGAATTATACTGATTATTAGTCAGTATTGTCAATAACGGTCTGTTTATATACGGTTCATTTCTGGCTCTTTTTTTCCAAAGTGCTTTCTCATATGGATAATTGCGACTTTAGCTATTGATAATAACGGAACAGCAACTATCATGCCAATCATGCCTCCAACCTCTTCTCCTAATAAAAGAGCAAACATAATAAATAGTGGATGCATATGAGTGCTTTTTCCCACTATGTATGGGGACAATATATTTCCTTCAAGAAATTGCAAAATAATAATGATAATAACCACAATTATCAGCATTTTAACAGAATCAGTGCTTGCCACAATTAAAGCAGGTATAGCACCAATAATAGGACCAAAATATGGAATGACATTAGTTGCCCCTACAATGATTCCCAATACTAACGCAAATTTCATATGGAACACCCAAAATAATATCATCGAGATAACACCAATAATGGTACAAACCAATAATTGCCCTCTTATATAGCTACCTAATGATTCATTTACATCTTCCAAAAATAAATGAGCACTATTGCGCCATCTTTTTGGAATTAACCCGTTAAAGGCTTTTCTCACCGCATCAATATCTTTAAGCATGTAAAAAGAGATAAATGGAATAAGCATAATGACAATCGAATAATTGATCATTCCCATTGCTCCATTAATTACTTTATTCAAAAGAGATTCCATCTTTATTTCAAATATATCAATACCTCGGTCGACTTTTTCCTGTAGATTAAACGGCCAAGACTTCATTTTATTTTGGATTGAGTCAATAAGATCTTTATAACTTTCTGCAAGCTTAGGAGCACTTTCTGTAAGCTCTTCAAGCTGTTGAATAAGAATGGGAATTCCTTTATATAAGGCAAATCCAATCCCGCCAAAAAAAAGAATATAGATAAGTGCAACCGATAATCCTCTATGCAAACCTTTTTTATGTAGTAATTCTACGATCGGATGTAATAAATAGGTAATAAATGCTCCAATGATAAAAGGAGTAATAACCTTTGCTATAAGACTTAAAACAGGCAACCAAATCGGTGATAATTTAATAAACACAAATAAAACGATAAAAAGTAATAAAGTAAATCCTAATCGGTAATACCATTTTATTCTTATATCCATTTCCTTACCTCCCTCCTAAATTAGTGTGAGAGATAGAAGGATTTTTTATGCATAGTCTAATACCTATTCCTATTTTCAGAGAAAAAAGACTGTAGACTTTTACAGCTTGTCTACAGCCTTTCAATAGCATATTAAAACATTTTCATCACTTTCTTTTGCATTCTTTTAAGTTGCTTTTGACTTATCATATTATTTTTTTGCATATAGCCTATTGCTACTACACCTGCACCAATTGCTATTGCTGTATTGATTGCTTTACCCATTTTACTTTGCACTCCTTTTTATAGAAGAGAGCGCCAATACTATATAGAGAAAATCCTAGCTTAATCGACGCTCTTCTTCTTCAAATAAATCATCTAAAGAACTTAAGCTACCATCTTCTTCCACTTGATGTGTGTGAATAATCCCCTTTGTTAGAGATAATTCAATAAAACAATTCCAGCAGTAATATTGATTGATTCCAATTTTTCCAATATCTTTGCTCTGGCAATTTGGACATTTGAGCATAGGAAACACCTCATCTTCATTCGTTTCATGAAATATTCCATAAAACATGGAATTCCCAGTTAAGTATTCCCATTATGCTCCATTTAGCGTCCAAATATACCAGACTTTCTTAGGAGTTGGCGATTTTTATGGAGTTTTAGAATCGATACTGGATTATTCGAAGAAGAATAACATTACTATTTTCCGCAAAGGATTTAAAATCATGTAGTGCAAACTTTGGCAAAAAAAGAGGTTGGGACAAAAGGATTTCCCACTACAGATAGACCCAAACGATTTTACGAGGTTACCAACAAAAGGTTTGTATAAACCGTTCAGGATTTATTATTTGTTTTAAAAAAGATGTTCCATGAAGTTTGCAACTATTACCCGCAGCATACACTTCACTTTTTCGTGAAGATCACGCTAAAATTTAAGAGATATTCTTCATTGTCTATTTAATTTTGTCCCAGCCTAATTCCTCTAGAAGGAAATTTATTATTGAATTATGTTTAAATAAGACCCAAAAGTAATCCTTATGCTTCAGATGCTTCCATAAAATCATATGGCGTAATATTGTCCATGCCAATCATTGGATCAATTTCATTTATTTTGCCTTCGTATAATAAATCAAATGAATCCTCAGTAGACAACTCAGCTTTTTCGTCTGGCTTGTAGACATCTGCAAACATTTCTTTAATTTTTTCTTTTAAGGTCGTTTGCCGGTTTAATTCGTCATTTCTGCTGACGCCTAGTTCCATTGCTTCTACTTCTCCGCAAAGGATCAAGAATTGTTTACTTCTTGTTATCCCAGTATAAATTAGATTTTTTCTTAACATCCGATAATAGCTTTTAACGATAGGCATAATGACGATTGGAAACTCGCTTCCCTGCGATTTATGGACAGAACAGCAGTAAGCAAGGGTTATTTGGTTTAAATCCTGTCTCGTATAGGTTGCTTCTATTCCATCAAAAGAGACAATAACCATGTCTTGCTTTTCTGTATTTTCCTTCGCGTAAAAAATCGATACAATTTCCCCCATGTCTCCATTAAAAACATTGCTTTCTGGTTGATTGACAAGCTGAAGAACTTTATCACCAATTCGATATGTAACATCCCCAAATTTCAGCTCTTTTCGGGAGCCATCAGGATTAGGATTTAATATTTCCTGTAAAATTTCGTTTAATCGATCTATTCCTGCTGGACCTCTATACATAGGAGCCAATACTTGGATATCCATCGGTGCAAAACCTTTGTTTTTCGCATTTAGCACTATTTTTTCAATTGCTTGTGGAATTTGACTAGAAGAGCACTTTATAAACGAGCGATCTCCCTGTGGGACAAGTAAATTTGCTGGCAATTGTCCCTTTTTCATTTCATGGGCAAGTTCGATAATAGAAGATCCCTCTGCTTGTCGATAAATATCTTTCAGCTTAACGGTTGGAATGCACGCTGAATCAAGCAAATCCTTTAAGACTTGACCTGGTCCTACTGATGGAAGTTGATCCTCATCTCCTACAATAATCACTTGAATATGCTCTGGTAGTGCTTTAAATAATTGATGGGCTAACCATATATCTACCATTGATGTCTCGTCCACAATTAGAATCTTTCCTTCAAGAGGATGATCCTCATCTCGCTCAAACGTTCCTGTCCCATTCCATCCTAACAGGCGATGAATCGTAACAGCAGGTAGCCCTGTAGATTCTGCCATCCGCTTTGCAGCTCTACCTGTAGGTGCCGCGAGAATAAAAGGGTAGGGCTCGTCATTTTTATAATCTTTTGGATCAAGGGAGCATCCATGTAATTCACCATACAATTCGACAATTCCTTTTATTACTGTCGTTTTCCCAGTACCAGGACCACCTGTTAAAAGAAGCATTGGCGACATCAAGGCAGTTTGAATTGCTTCTCTTTGAGATGGGGCATATTGGACACCTATTCGGTCCTCCAAATTTCCAAGTGCAAGGAGAAATTCAGATTCGGGAAATTGATCTTTATACTCGCTTTGTTCCATCACACGCTTAATATTCCGTACGACTCCTTTTTCTGAGAAGAACAAGGAAGGTAAATATATCCTCTTATTTTCAACTATGATTTTTCTTTCTGCTTCCAGTTGAATAATTTGATCTGCAATTTGCGAAAATTCAATTTCCTCTTTTTGATTTTCTTCAAGCAGGACTTTAACTTTTTCCAGCAGATATTCAGCTTGGAGGTATACATGTCCCTCTTGATTGCTGCTTAACTCTAAAATATATAAGCAGCCTGCTTTTAGTCGATCAGGATGATTTCCAGTAATGCCTATCTGTGCCCCTAGATCATCTGCTTTTCCAAATCCAATTCCTTCAATGTCTTCCACCAATTTATATGGACTAGTCTGCACTATTTCTATCGTATTTTCTTTATACACTTGATAAATCTTCATTGATAATTGTGGACCAAAGCCAAATTGATTTAATGAAACCATCGCTTGTTCTAAACCTTGGTTTTTCATTAAAGTGTCATATAGTATCTTTGCTTTATCAGGAGCCAGTTTAGGTACTGTATCTAAAATCGACGGCTGATTCATTATTTTAGAAATCGCTTCTTCTCCCAATGTATCGACAATATTTTCAGCTGTTTTTTCCCCAATCCCCTTAAACAGATTGCTGGATAAATATGCGATAATCCCTTGCTTTGATTGTGGCATTTCTTTTCGAAAAGAAGTTGCTTGCAGCTGTAGCCCAAATCTTGGATGCTCTTTAAAATCACCATAGAATGTATAAGACTCTTCCTCATTCATCTTTGGCAAATAACCAGTAATAACTGCTTCTTTATCATCATAATCATGATTGGTTTCATCTACTCTTATTCTTAAAACCGAGTAGAGATTTTGTTCATTATGAAAAATGGTAACAAGATGTCGTCCTTTCACATACTTTTTTTCCTTTTCAAAAAGATCCAAAGAATTTTGCTCGTTCAACTCACATCCTCCTTTCTATACTCTACACCCCTATTAATTTCCTTCGATTATTTGCTTCCCATAGCCAGCAAGGAGATGGTCTGGCTGAATTTCTAATGCCTTATCCAACATTTCCATTGCTTTTTCCGTCTCTTCTTTAAAGCCATAGGCAACGCCTAAATTGTAGTAAGCATCCGCGTGAGTAGCGTCTAATGAAATACAGGATTGAAATTGAGTAATTGCCTCATCGATATATTCATTTTGAGCTAAACAAAGACCTAATTGAAAAAATGCCTCAGCATCTTGATTATTTAATTCAACAGCACGTTGAAAATAAGGAATAGCAAGCTTCCCCTTCTCTAAACCAACATAAGTTAATCCTAGCATAAAGAAATTATCACTAGTTTCTAATCCTTTTGCTAGTGCTTGTTCAAACATTGTTTTAGCGGACTCTAAATCCTCTTTCTCATAATAAACCGCACCTGCACTATAATAAGCTGCAGCCGTAGTATCATCTATTTCTATCGCCTTTTGATAAAAGGATAACGCTCTTGTCTCATCTCCTAAGGCAGATAGGACATTTCCAAAGTTAACGTAGGAAACAGCATTAGTAGGATTTTTCTCGATTTCTTCCATAAAAAATTTAGCTGCTTCTTCCCATTTTCCTTCTTTCATATATTGTATTCCTAATTGACTATTATCCATCTTAAACACTCCATTTCATATTGGTAGTATAGCATATTTTCAAATAGAATTCGGTTGAAACAACAGACAAAAGAAACTAGCAAATCATCCTAAAGCAGGAATATTGCTAGCTTCCTTTTTCTCTTCTAAAAAAACTGCCGACTAACTCATTAGTTAGCCGACACTTATCATTAACCGACATAAGTTAATCTTTCATTATTTCGGAACACCTTATCAATCGTTCCACCGCCTAAGCATTCTTCACCTTGATAGAATACTACTGCTTGTCCTGGTGTTACAGCACGAATCGGTTCATGGAAAATGACTTTCACTGAATTTTCACCCATAACCTCAACGGTAACTTTATTGTCAGGCTGACGGTAGCGGAATTTAGCTGTACATTCCAAAGATGTACCTATGCTATCTTTGGAAACCCAGCTAATATCTGTTGCAATAATGCTGTCTGAATAAAGTAATTCATGATGAAAGCCTTGTCCTACATAGAGAACATTTCGTTTTAAATCCTTCCCAATTACAAACCAAGGATCCCCACTTCCACCAATTCCAAGACCGTGTCTTTGTCCAATTGTATAATACATAAGACCATCGTGACGGCCCATTACTTCGCCATCCATTGTTTCCATATTCCCTTTTTGAGCAGGTAGATATCCACTTAAGAATTCTTTAAAATTGCGTTCTCCAATGAAGCAAATACCTGTGCTATCTTTTTTCGTAGCAGTGGCAAGATTTGCTTTCGCAGCGAGTTCGCGAACCTTTGATTTTTCCATGCTACCAATAGGGAACATTACTTTGCTTAGTTGCTCTTCTGTTAGTTGATTCAAAAAATATGTTTGATCTTTATTATCATCTTTTCCTCTAAGCATACGCACTTTCCCATCTTCTCTAACAACTTGTGCATAATGTCCTGTCGCTAAATAATCTGCTCCAAGGTTCATCGCATGCTCTAAGAAAGCTTTAAACTTAATTTCTTTATTACACATAACGTCAGGATTAGGCGTTCTACCAGCCTTATACTCATCAAGAAAATAAGTAAATACTTTATCCCAGTATTGTTTTTCAAAGTTTACTGCATAATAAGGAATCCCTAATTGATTGCAGACACGGATAACATCTTCATAATCCTCTGTAGCGGTGCAGACACCAAATTCATCGGTATCATCCCAGTTTTTCATGAAAATCCCAATTACATCATATCCTTGTTCTTTTAAAAGAAGTGCTGCAACAGACGAGTCAACGCCACCGGACATCCCTACTACAACACGTGTATCTTTCGATGCTTTTTCCATTTCAATTTCCCCTTTAGCCCTTCCCTTTGATGGAAGGGAAGGTATTTATTTTGTCAGTCGGTTTATAATTTTTACTAACTCTTGACCGACCTTTTCTATTTGTTGTTCCGTATTATTTAAACCAAAGCTAAATCGAATCGAATTTTTCGTTCTCTCCGATTCTTTGCCAAACATGCTTACTAGGACATGGGATGGTTCGATTGATCCTGCAGTACATGCTGAACCACTTGAAGCAGCAATTCCCGCTAAATCAAGATTAACTAACATCGCTTCCACATTTGTACCAGGAAAGCTTAAGTTTAAAACATGTGGCAATGTATTTTCAACTAATCCGTTTTGCTTAAATGAAATATTATTTTCTTTTAAGATTCCGATCAGTATTTCCTTATACTTTTTATATTGCTCTCTCTTTTGTAATCTATCCTGCCCGGCAATTTCTACGGCCAGTTGAAAACCTGCTACGGAAGGTACATTTTCTGTGCCAGCTCTTCTTTTTTTCTCTTGCTCTCCACCAAATAATTGCGGATTTAGCTTAATACCGTTTCTTACATATAAAAAGCCTATTCCTTTAGGCCCGTTAATCTTATGGGAAGAAACGGATAGAAGATCGATATGCTGCTCTTTCACATCAATAGCCTCTAAACCATAGGCTTGTACAGCATCTGTGTGGAATACGGCAGGGTGATCTTTTAATAGTAATCCTATTTCCTTAATTGGCTGTATAGATCCTATTTCATTATTGCCATACATAATGGTAACGAGAATGGTATCTTCTCTTAATGCAGACTTTAAGTCATTTAAATCAATTACACCCGCTTCATTAACAGGAAGATAAGTAATCTCATACCCGTTTTTCTCTAATTCATAGCAAGCATGCAATACAGCGTGATGCTCAATTTCTGTTGTAATAATATGTTTTCCTTTTGCCTCTTTGCCTTTCGCAATGCCAAAGATAGCATAATTATCAGCTTCTGTACCGCCACTAGTAAAAATAATCTCATTCTCTTGTGCACCAATACTAGAAGCAATCACTGCTCTTGCATTATCCAAGATATTTCTAGCCTGTCTGCCATAGGCATGAAT